>JAYUYE010000669.1:0-9175 GCA_043752985.1 Myxococcales bacterium | reverse complement strand
TGTTCGGCGGATACTCCGCGCCGGTCGGCTCCGTGACGGGCTGCGGCTGCGGAACCGGGGCGGACTTGCAGGCGACGAGGGCGCCGAACAGCAGCAGCAGACGGTTCATGCGGCGGACGCTATCAGATCAGCACCGGTCCTGTGCTGCGCCGTGGCGCTTGCGCCCACCGCGATCCGTGCGTGCGCGCTCACCGCGGGTACTCGCCGTCGAGGTTTCGCGGGTCTGCGTGACTGCCCGCGATGACCCACTCATTGCAGTACCACCCCGCATGGTCCTTCAGACTCGTTGGCTCGACAGCGACGCATACGCGTCCGTGGTCGTCAGCGAGGAGATCGAACAGCCGCCCGAGGTCCCCGTCGAGCTCGATCGCCAGCGGGCTCTCCAGCTGCTCGCTCGCGCCTCGCGGACCCGACGCCGCCGTAGCCTGCCCCCGGTCGACGGTCAGCTCTCCCTGCTCCGTTGAGCGTGCGCGCGCCGCGGCGCTGGTTCATGCTCGTCCGATGCGGTGGCTGGTCCTGCTCTGCGCCCTGATGGCGACGCCCTCGGACCTCCTCGCCGATCGGTCGCCCGAGATCACGTCCGGCGATGCGACCACGCTGCTGACGCCCGGCGTGACGACCACGTGCACCACGACCGCGTGCATGATCGAGAACGCGTACGCGGCGGACCCGAAAGCTCAGGCGCTCGCGCTCGCCCTGTTCCGTGACACCGGCACGATCGCCGGCGTCGGTCCCGCGGAGATCATGGACGGCGGCTACCGCGGCAAGATCCGCCTCGTGCCGCAGCTGCCGCTCGGCACCTACCGCAAGCACCTCGTGTGGACCGACGGTGCACTGCGCTCGATCGATACGTTCTTCGGCGAGCTGTTCGCGAATCACAGCACATCGCCAAGCTATCGCTGGCACGCGCTGTCGCTGCGGTTCGTGCGCTCGGTCAACAAGCGGACGCCGAGTGCGTACGCGTTCGGGTGGACCATCGAGTACAACGTCCATGGATCGCTCCTGACGAGCGCACCCGGCGTGCTCGAGACGCTGTTCCACGAGCTGTTCCACAACAATGACTTCGATCACGGCGACTGGTCAGCGAAGACACTGCAGCAGGACTACGACGCGATCGTGGCGAAGTGCGGAACGAAGGCCGCATGCCTCACGCCGTTCGCACCGAACAAGACTCGCGTGAAAGCGACCGGGACCTACTACGCGTTCCAGCCAGACAACGGGAATGGTGTCCACGAGTACGCCGCCGAGCTCGCGGTCCGGTACTTCACCGAGCAGCGGCAGATGCTGCGCGACGGCACGCTCGCGAGGCCCGCATTCAAGTGCGGGCCGGCGGAGAACGCGCGGTCGTGGCAGGCGCTCGTGACCGAGTTCTTCGCGGGCCGCGATCTCGTTCCGGCGTGCTGAGCGATCAGAAGCCGTCGAACACGGTGCCGTCGATCCACGCCTGCTGCACCGCAAACGCGGCATGCGCACCGACGAGGATCCGGTTCGCGACCTCCTCGTTGATCGCGGCGCGATCGAGGTAGCGGCCGAGCTCGTTCCACTGCTGGTGCGCGCGGCCACTCGTCGACATCAGGTAGTCGCACGCGGCGTCGAACGCCTCGGGAACCCCGGCGCGCACGCGATTACGGATCAGCTCGTGACGCAGCGTGATCCGCTCGCTGACGTAGAGCCAGCCAAGAGCCTCGGCGCCCGACTTGAACATCGGAACGTCGAGCCGGCGCTGCAGCATTGCCGACTCGCAGCGCGTGAGTCCGAGCCCGAGCAGATCCGACGCGAGCCAGCCAGTGCGGACGCGAGAGACGAGCAGCTCGGCGTCGAGGCCTTGTGTCGCGAGCAGCGCGGTCCCGACCGGTGCGCAGAAGCCATACATCCTCGCCAGGAAGTGGCGGTACGAACCGACGCTCGGAGTCGAGAACGAGGCGAGCAAGCCCTCGTCGACACCGATGTGGTGATCCTTCGTCTCGTTCGTGAGCCGCGACAGCATCCACGACGTGTGGCGCGGATGTTTGATCGCGGCCGAGATCGGGGTGGCGTCACCATCGTGGGTGCCTAAGACGAGCGCTGGCTGGATCCGAGCGAGCATTGGGTCGGTTCCTTGTGCAAGCCGCGGTGCACATCGAACGGGCATCAGGCCAATCGTCAGATCGCAGAGTTGGACTGAAAACGACTCATCCGACGTGAGCGCGGTCGTCGCACCGCGGCGCCACCGCAGGGCGACACGTCACGAGACGTGATGATCGACTCGCGCGAAGTGAGCGTCATAGAGACATCGAGCGCTGTCGCGCACCGAGCGACTGCGCACATTCGACCGTCCGAAGTACTTGTGATCAGAACCCGAAATCCAGGGTTCGTAGGCACATGGCGTGCACTCGCCAGCGCGTCGGTGCCGGCGTCGACCCAATGTAACTCCCCCGGGATTTCCGGAGGTTGCTCGGGTATTCCGTGCGCGAGCGCGCACCTCTCATCGCCCCGTCAGCGGGGGGACGATTGTACCTTCCACCTGAGGTGTGATTGATCCACGGTGCGGTCCACCAGGGGTGGGCGTTCCGCGATCGCGTCTGATCCATGTCCAATAAAACCGCACTCCCGCCCGAGCTCCTTGATGCCGAGCCGCCGTCGAACTCCGACGTGCTCGATACCAGCTATGGCCGCGACATCCTCGTGGTCGATGACGACCGGTCCAACCTCGTGGCTGTTGATGCAGCGCTCTCGCCGCTCGGTCGCAAGCTCGTGTTCACGCACTCCGGGGTGGAAGCACTCGGCAAGCTCCTCGAACAGGACTTCGCCCTGATCATCCTCGACATTGCGATGTCGGACATGGATGGCTTCGAGACCGCCAAGATGGTCCGCGCGCGCGACAAGAACCGCGCAACTCCGATCATCTTCGTCACCGCCATGTCGTGGCAGGACGACGCCGTGATCCGCGGCTACGAGCTCGGGGCATTCGACTTCCTCATGAAGCCGTTCCGCCCCGAGGTGCTGCGCGCCAAGGCGAGCGTGTTCGTCCAGCTTCAGGAACGTACGATCGAGCTCAAGGCGAAGGCCGACGAGCTTCGCGAGGCACAGTCCCGCGCGCACGAGCGCGAGATGCTCGCCCAGCGCCGCCGGTTCGAGACCGAGGTCATGGAGCGCCAGATGGCGCAGCTCGCCGAGACCGATCGCCGCAAGGACGAGTTCCTCGCGATCCTCGCGCACGAGCTCCGCAACCCGTTGCAGCCGCTGCAGACCGCCGTGGAGGTGCTCGAGCACGATCCCGACAAGCCGGTTCCTGCGCGGATTCGCAGCATCGTCCAGCGCCAGGTCCATCACATCACGCGCATGGTCGATGATCTCCTCGACGTCGCGCGGTTCACCGCTGGCAAGCTCGAGCTCCGGCGCGAGCTGGTCAAGATCGAGGACATCGTCGAGGAGTCGGTCACCTCGTGCCGCGGCGCGATCGATGCGCGCAAGCACTTGATCGAGGTCGTCGGTGGCAACCAGCCCGCGATCGTCAACGGCGATGCCGTGCGCCTCGTCCAGGTGATCTCCAACTTGCTCAACAACGCGGCGAAGTACACCGATCCCGGCGGCCGGCTCGTCGTGCGCTGGGGCATCGATGGCACCAACGCGTTCGTCACGGTCACGGACAACGGCAAGGGCATTCCACGCGAAGTGCTACCGCGTGTGTTCGACATGTTCGTCCAGGAGCGCGTGCGCTCGAGCGGTGCCGGTGGCCTCGGCCTCGGTCTCGGTCTCGTCAAGCGACTTGTCGAGCTCCACGGCGGCACGGTCAAGGCGTCGAGCGACGGTCAGGACCGCGGGAGCACGTTCTCCCTCTCGATCCCGCTTGCCGCCCAAGCGCTGGCCCAGACCTTCGTGCCGTCACTCACCCACACGGGCCCGCAGAAGAAGTCGCTGCGCGCGGTGGTCTGCGATGACGCCGCGGATCTGCGCGAGCTCGTCGCCGATCTGCTTCGACTGCGCGGCCACGAGGTCACCGTCGTCGAGGATGGTCCGTCCGCCGTGCGGACGATCATCGCGGATCGTCCCGATGTCGCGCTGATCGACATCGGCCTGCCGGACATGGACGGCTACGAGGTGGCCCGTCAGATCCGCCGCGAGCTCACCGATTACAAACCGCGCTTGATCGCGATGACCGGCTACGGCCAGGCCAGCGATCGCGCCTCGGCCTTCGAGGCCGGCTTCGACGCTCACATCACGAAGCCTGCCAGCGCGGACAAGATCCTCCGCGCACTCTATGGAAGCCCAGAGGATTCATGAACACGTTCGACGCACCGAAGACGCGCAACGCCAAGGCGAAGGCCGGCGGCGACGGCGGCAACGGTAAGGCCGAGGCCACAGGGCTCGAGCACCGCCACATCCTGGCGGCGCTGCGCGCATTCAAGCGCGGTGAATTCGACGTCAAGCTGCGCGAGGATCTCGCGGGCGTCGATGGGCAGATCGCCGAGACGTTCAACGAGCTCGTCGAGATGGTGCGCACGATCAAGGAGGAAGCCAGCGAGGTCTCCAACGCCGTCGGCAAAGAGGGCCAGGCCGCCAAGCGCATGCGCCGCCTCAATGCGGCCGGCGGCTGGGCGCACTACATCACCGCGGTCAACGAGGTCATCACCGACCTCACCGGCCACGCGAACGAGATCGCTCGCGTCGTCACGGCCGTCGCCCGCGGCGATCTCGAGCAGACGATGGAGCTCGAGGACGGCAGCGGCGGCGCGCGACGAGGCGAGTTCCTTCGCCACGCCCGCATCGTCAACGGCATGGTCGCCCGGCTCTCGCAGTTCGGCTCCGAGGTGACGCGCGTCGCGCAGGAGGTCGGTGGCGAAGGAAAGCTCGGCGCCCAGGCCCGCGTCCAAGGCGTCTCCGGCGTCTGGAAGGATCTGACCGACTCCGTGAACCTCATGGCGTCGAACTTGACGTCTCAGGTCCGCGAGATCGCCCGCGTCACCACGGCCGTCGCGCAGGGCGACTTGACCAAGACGATCACGATCGACGTCAAGGGCGAGATCCTCGAGCTCAAGAACACCATGAACACCATGGTCGAGCAGCTCCGCGCCTTCGCGAACGAGGTGACGCGCGTGGCTCGCGAGGTCGGAACCGAAGGCCGCCTCGGTGGTCAGGCCACGGTCCGCGGCGTCTCCGGTGTCTGGCGCGAGCTGACCGAGTCGGTCAACTCGATGGCCAACAACCTGACCTTCCAGGTCCGTAACATCGCCGAGGTGACGAGCGCCGTCGCCGCCGGTGACCTCGGCAAGAAGATCACCGTCGAGGCGAAGGGCGAGATCCTCTCGCTCAAGAACACGATCAACATCATGGTGGATCAGCTGAGCTCGTTCGCTGCCGAGGTCACGCGCGTGTCGCGCGAGGTCGGCACCGAGGGTGTGCTCGGTGGTCAGGCAGAGGTCGCCGACGTCTCTGGCGTGTGGCGCGAGCTGACCCAGAACGTGAACTCGATGGCGTCGAACTTGACGTCTCAGGTCCGAAACATCGCCGAGGTCGTCACGGCGATCGCCGGCGGTGACCTGTCGAAGAAGATCGGCGTCGATGCGCGCGGCGAGATCCTCGCGCTCAAGAACACGATCAACAGCACGGTCGACAAGCTGAACCGATTCTCTGCCGAGGTGTCGCGCGTCGCTCGTCTCGTCGGTACGGAAGGCACCCTCGGTGTCACCGCCGACGTCAAGGACGTGTCGGGCATCTGGAAGGAGCTGACCGACAACGTCAACCAGATGGCGAAGAACCTGACCAACCAGGTTCGCGACATCGCCGAGGTGACCACCGCCGTCGCGAACGGCGACCTCACCCGCAAGATCACGGTCGAAGCGCGTGGCGAGCTCGTCACGCTCAAGAACACCGTCAACACGATGGTCGATCAGCTCAACGCGTTCGCCTCCGAGGTGACGCGCGTTGCTCGCGAGGTCGGAACCGAAGGCGTCCTCGGTGGGCAGGCTCAGGTCCGCGATGTCTCCGGCATCTGGAAGGAGCTGACCGACAACGTCAACTCGATGGCCTCGAACCTCACCAACCAGGTTCGTAACATCGCCGACGTCGCACGCGCGGTCGCCACCGGTGACCTGTCGCGCAAGATCACGGTCGATGCCCGCGGCGAGGTCCTCGACCTCAAGGCGACGCTCAACACCATGGTCGATCAGCTCAACAGCTTTGCCTCCGAGGTGACGCGCGTTGCTCGTGAGGTCGGCACCGAAGGCCGCCTCGGAGGTCAGGCGTCGGTCGAAGGCGTTCGCGGTACGTGGAAGGAGCTGACCGATAACGTCAACGGCATGGCGTCGAACCTGACCAACCAGGTTCGTGATATCGCCGAGGTGACCACGTCGGTGGCTCGTGGCGATCTGACTCGCAAGATCACGGTCGATGCGAAGGGCGAGATCCTCGAGCTCAAGAACACCGTCAACATCATGGTCGATCAGCTCTCGAGCTTCGCCGACCAGGTGACCCGGCTCGCTCGCGACGTCGGGATCGAAGGCCGCCTCGGCGGTCAGGCCGATGTCCGCGGCGTTCTCGGCACGTGGCGCAACCTGACCGACGCCGTGAACTCGATGGCCGCGAACCTGACCGACCAGGTGCGTAACATCGCGAAGGTCGCGACCGCGATCGCCTCGGGCGATCTGCAGCAGAAGATCGTGGTCGATGCGAAGGGCGAGATCCTCGAGCTCAAGAACACCGTCAACACGATGGTCGATCAGCTGTCGGCCTTCGCCGACCAGGTGACGCGCGTCGCTCGCGAGGTCGGTACCGAGGGCAAGCTCGGTGGCCAGGCGTCAGTCGAAGGTGTTCGTGGAACGTGGAAGGAGCTGACCGATAACGTCAACCAGCTCGCCTCGAACCTGACGAACCAGGTCCGTGACATCTCGGCCGTCGCGACGGCGATTGCCCGCGGTGACATGACCCGCAAGGTCGCCGTCGAGGTCCGCGGCGAGCTGCTCGATCTCAAGAACGTCATCAACACGATGGTCGACACGCTCAGCTCGTTCGCCGACGAGGTGACCCGCGTTGCGCGCGACGTCGGTGTCGAGGGCAAGCTCGGTGGCCAGGCCGCGGTGCGCGGCGTCGCCGGCACGTGGAAGGAGCTGACTGACAACGTCAACCAGATGGCCTCGAACCTAACGATCCAGGTTCGCGACATCGCCGAGGTGACGACCGCGGTCGCGAACGGTGATCTGACCCGCAAGATCACGGTCGAGGTTCGTGGCGAGCTGCTGCAGCTCAAGAACACGATCAACACGATGGTCGATCAGCTCGGCTCGTTCGCCTCCGAGGTGACGCGCGTCGCCCGCGAGGTCGGTCTCGACGGCGTCCTCGGTGGACAGGCCGAGGTCCGTGGCGTCTCCGGGACGTGGCGCGAGCTTACCGACAACGTCAACGTCATGGCGCGTAACCTCACCGAGCAGGTCCGCGGCATCGCGACGGTCGTGACCGCGGTCGCCATGGGCGATCTCGAGCGGAAGCTGACGTTGACCGCACGCGGCGAGATCGCCACGCTGGTCGACACGATCAACAACATGATCGACACCCTGTCGACGTTCGCCGAGCAGGTGACCGGTGTCGCCCGCGACGTCGGCGTGGATGGCCGCCTCGGCGGTCAGGCCGATGTGCCCGGCGCCGCTGGCGTGTGGCGCGACCTGACAAACAACGTCAACGAGCTCGCAGGAAATCTGACCGGCCAGGTTCGCGCGATTCGCGACGTCGCGACGGCCGTGACGCAAGGTGACCTGACCCGGTCGATCACCGTCGAGGCACGCGGCGAGATCGCGCAGCTCAAAGACACCGTCAATCAGATGATCCGCACCCTGGCGGAGACCACCAAGGTCAACCAAGAGCAGGACTGGCTCAAGACGAACGTCGCGCGGTTCACTCGCATGCTGCAGGGCCAGCGCGATCTATTGACGGTCGCCCGGCAGATCCTCAACGAGCTCGCTCCGCTCGTGAACGCCCACCACGGTGCGTTCTACATGGCGGAGTCCGACGACGAGGGCCCGATTCTCAAGCTGTTCGCGTCGTACGCGTACCAGGAGAGGAAGGCGGTCTCGAACTCGTGGCGGTTCGGCCAGGGTCTCGTCGGCCAGGCGGCACTCGAGGGCAAGCGGATCGTGCTCACGAAGGTCCCGCCCGACTACATCTCGATCTCGTCGGCACTCGGTGAAGCACCGCCGCACGCGATCGTCGTGGTCCCGATTCTGTTCGAGGGCGAGGTCAAGGGCGTCATCGAGCTCGCGTCATTCGACAAGTTCAGTGGCATCCAGCTCGCGTTCCTCGATCAGATGCTCGAGTCACTCGGCATCGTCATCGCGACCATCGAGGCCACGATGCGCACCGACGAGCTGCTGCGCCAGTCGCAGGGCCTGACCGAGGAGCTCCGCTCGCAGCAGGAAGAGCTGCAGCAGACGAACGAGGAGCTCGAGGAGAAGGCCGTCCAGCTCTCCGATCAGAAGGCGGAGGTCGAGAAGAAGAACAAGCAGGTCGAGCTCGCCCGTCAGGAGCTCGAGGAGAAGGCGGAGCAGCTCGCTCTGACCTCGAAGTACAAGTCGCAGTTCCTCGCGAACATGTCGCACGAGCTGCGGACGCCGCTGAACTCGCTGCTGATCCTCAGCCGCCAGCTCGCGGACAACATCGAGGGCAACCTCACCGACAAGCAGATCCGGTACGCCGACACGATTCGCCAGGCCGGCACGGATCTGATGACGCTGATCAACGAGATTCTCGACCTCGCGAAGATCGAGTCCGGAACCATGGCCGTCGATATCGGTCAGGTCCGGTTCGGCAATCTGCGCGACTACGTGGATCAGACGTTCCGTCAGGTCGCCGAGGAGAAGGGGCTGCAGTTCGCGGTCGAGCTCGACACGCAGCTCCCGGACGCGATCGACACGGACGACATGCGACTCCGCCAGGTGCTCCGCAATCTGCTCTCGAACGCGATGAAGTTCACCGAGCGCGGCAAGGTCTTCCTCCGCGTGTTCCGTGCAGCGCCCGACGTCGTCGGGTTCGCCGTCTCGGATACCGGCATCGGCATCCCGAAGGACAAGCAGCGGCTGATCTTCGAGGCATTTCAGAAAGCGGATGGTTCGACGAGCCGCAAGTACGGCGGCACCGGCCTCGGCCTCGCGATCTCGCGTGAGATCGCGGGTCTCCTCGGTGGTGACCTCCGCGTCGACTCCGCGCC
>JAYUYE010000668.1:0-3791 GCA_043752985.1 Myxococcales bacterium | reverse complement strand
ACGCGCTCTGATCCACCGACGCATCATGCGAGCGGCCGATCAGCTCTTCCTTCTTCACGTTGGCAGCGTTCTTCACCTTCGCGAGAAGGCCCTCGAAGGCGGGGCGAAAGCCACCGTTCTTCTTCGCGTACTGAGACGCGCCGTAGATCGCCGCAACGCCGAGCAGGTTCCTGATGCTGAAGATCTTCATTGTAAGCTCCTTTTGCTTGTTCCGAGGTGGACGCAAGTCGCGTGCCTCGCTGTGTGCGAATCACGCTGAGTGGATCACCAACTCGCTCGCAGCCCTCGGATGCGCAACACTTGCGGTGCGATGGACGTTCCAAGCACGCCAGACCGCGAGCGCTGCGACAGCCTGCTCGCGGTCCTGATCGATCTGGTCGCACGGGGTGGCGATGCGGCACTGCTCGCGCCGCCGATCGTGCCCGGTGAGGACGCATTCCCCGAGCCGTGGCGCCCGACGCGCGGTGGCGTGATTGCATTGTTGCGTCGCCTCGCGTGGCATGCGGGAAATCCGCGTGCGATCGAGGTGCTCGACGAGCGTCTCGGCGCGCCACCCACGGAGCGCAAACCCGCCACTCGGGTGACGTTGACGACGGTTCGGCCCAAGGAGATGGCGTTCCGGATCGAGTTCGTCGGCACGGACGATGTGGCGGGAACCCTGGCGCACGAGATCGGCGTCGCGCACGCCATGCTGCACCGGCCCGACGTGGCGGATCCGTATCGCGCCGCCGAGCCGACCGAGCTCGAGATCGATCCCGACCGCGACTTCGAACGCGGATCGGTCGCGACGATCTACCTGGGCCTCGGCGTTCTCGCGGCGAACGCGTCGTTTCAGCAATACAGCCGGCCAGGGCGATTCAACGGTGGCTACTCGCCGCTCGAGTATGACGTGCTGAGCGCCGGCTTCTTGCCGATGTCCGAGCTCGCGTACCTGCTCGCGGTGCAAGCCGCGGTGCGCGGCTCGGGAGTTCCGGACGGCCTGTCCCCCCCGCAGCGGGATGAGGTCGCCGCATGGCTTGCCGTGCTCGCGCCACGCGCGGACGAGCTGGCGCAGAAGCTGGGCATCACGCGCGAGGTGGCGGTCGTGGAGCCGCGGCCGTCGGCTGTCCGGTTCGCGGACATCGACCTCGATGATGATCCGCCCCCCGCGCGCAAGAATGCGTTCCGTTGGCGGACGCATCGCGGCGGAGTCGGGTTCGTTGCGGGCGCCGTACTCGGGGTGGGCGTTTCGATCGCGATCGCCTCCGCCGGAGCGACCCCGTGGATCGTGCTCGGTGTCGCGGCGTCGGGCCATGTCTTCGGGCGGCGCGTTCGGGTTCCCCGCTGCTCGGGCTGCGCGTCGATCGTCGTCGAGACCTCGGCGCACTGCCGCAAGTGCGGAGCATCGCTGCGCGGTGATATCGACAAGCTCTCGGACCGGCTCGAAGCGGAAGAGCGCCTCGATGATGATGTCGTGTAGGTGACTGCGCCGACACGCGGCACATCGGCCCACCGATACCCGTTCTCCGACGAGGAATTCAGCTGAATTCGATCTCGGGAGCGGCGGTTTCGCGGCGATTTCCGTGACACCCCCTGACCGTTTTGATAATTTTAGAGTGGGACGATTATCGGCCTGGAAGAGGATCTGATGAGCACTCTTAACGAGATCGCACACCGGCACGGAATGGACCGCTGGAAGGACGCGCTGTTTATCGGCGTCGCACTGTTGTTGACGGCCCTGTCGATCGGGTCGGTGACCTCCAAGGCCGCCGGCACGAACGAAGTGAAGTGGAAGCAGTCGTCCGTCGCGGTGTTCGAGAGCGACCTGGAAGTCCTGCGCTGAGCGACCGGTCGGTGCTTGCGGGACGTTAGCCCGCGCGCCGGCCAGCTCGGAATCGGCCGCCGCTGATCAGCCGATCCAGGCTGTCGGCGGGTGATCCTTCGGTCACCGGGATGCCGTGACGGACGAGGAGCCGCCGGCCGGGCTCGACCTGCGAGCGTTGGTCGCGGGTCATCAGCTCGCGAACGCGCATGCCATGCGGCGTGGTCGCGGCGGGCAGGAATGCGTTCGCGGACGGCACGAGCACGATCACCGAGCCCGCAGCTTTGCGCAGCCGGGCGATCGCGCGGACCGCGCGTGCCTCGTCCTCCGCAAACCCGGAGAGATCCGAGATCAAGACGACGACGTCGGGGCGGCCACTCGCGACCGCGCGCTCGACCGCGCGCACGAGACCTGACGCCCGCTTCCCGTGCTCCCAGGCGCTGCGGTACGGCAGCTCGATGCCGCGCAGCCGGCAGAACTGGCGAAGTGGTGCGAGCTGCGCGTCGGGCTCGACGATCGGCGCGAGCTTGCCGCGCTGCTTGTCTTTCTTGTCCTGGCCGAGCATGAGGTCGATCAGGCGGCGGCACAGGCGACCGGTCGCCGCGACGTCGTAGAGCTGGCCATCGGGGCCTGCCTGGATCGAGGCCCAGCGGCCATCGTCGAGCGGCGGCGCGACCTTGACGCGGACATCGATCGCTTCCTGGTGCGCGAGGTAACGAGCGACCAGTGCGACGAGCTCGCCGGCGGTGACGTCGGTCAGGTCTTCGTCGACGATCGTCCTCGTATCGAGCAGGCGATCGATCAGCTGGAGGTAGTGGTGGTGGCCGGTGTCGGGTGCGAGCTCGACGACCGGGCGGGTGTCGAACGCGACGAGGCCGATCCGATCGCTGTTCGCGACCGCGGACTTCGCGAGCGCGGCCGCGGAGTCGCATGCCCAGTCGAGCGGCGTCTTGCCGAGCGCGCCGGTGCGCATGCCGCCGCCGACGTCGAGCATCACCATGTGCGTGGTCACGATCTCGTTCTCGAGATCGCGGACCATCAGCCGGCCGCGTCGTGCGGTCGCCTTCCACGCGATGAACTTGAACGGATCTCCGTGGCTGTGCTCGCGCAGCTCGCGGAGCTCGCCCGACAGACCGCGGCGGCGCACGTGATGGAGGCCGACCTGCTCGTGGAGTGCACCACCCACCGCGCGAACCGCGTTGCCGCGCATCGGGATGGTTCGCGGGAACACCTTGACCGCGATCGGATTCGGGAAGAACGCCTCGATATCGAACAGCCCGAGCGCATCACCAAACGTCAGCGCCGCGCCGTGCAGAACCTGATAGCCCGCGGCGAGCGGCTTGACGGTGGTCGTCACCTCGACCTGCTGGCCGCGCTGGACGGTCGCGCTCGGCTTCTCGTCGAGCGCGAGGCCCGAGGCGGCGAGGATGTTCGTCGACAGGATGCGCAGCTTGCGGCTGCCGTGATTGCGAAACGCGAGGTGCAGCTGGAACGGACGATCCGCGGCGAGCGCACCACCTGGCTGATCGCCGGGCGGCACCCACCACGACAGCTCGATCTTCTTGCGGCGAAGGAGGATCGCGGTCGGATAGAACGCGAGATAAAGCGCGAGCAGCACCGTCAGGATCAAGCCGGCCATGCCGACGAGTGGCGGTGCACCGTGGAGTGCGCCCACCACGAGGAACAGCAGCGCCGTGCCGAGCACGAGCTTGCCGCGCGTGGCGAGGCGCGGGATCAACTCACGACCTCTTCGGCAGCTTGTACGGAACCTTGTCGAGGGCCTCGGACACGATCGCGGTCCCTGCCGTTCCCTCGAGCTCGGCCTCGGGCGTCAGGAGGATGCGATGACCGAGAACGAGCGGCGCGAGGTTGCGGACGTCGTCGGGCAGGATGAAGTCGCGGCCACGGAGGAGAGCGAGGCCCTTGGCCGCGTGAACGAGCGCGAGACCCGCGCGCGGAGACGCTCCGAGATAGACGCGAGCGTGGCTCC
>JAYUYE010000667.1:0-18885 GCA_043752985.1 Myxococcales bacterium | reverse complement strand
AGCCCACGTAGAGCACCGTGGTCGCGATGGCGGCCCCGACGCCGACGAGGAAGCTCGCGTCCGCGATCAGGCTGGAGTTGCGGATCGAGTCTCGATCGCTGTCCGTGCAGCTGGTGCGATTCTCATTGCAGGACTTGTACGCCGAGCGCGCCTTGAGGCCGAAGCCAATGCCGAGGCCGACGCCGACGACGGCGATCACGCTCGTGATCTTGGCAGGCGTCGAGACGTGGCGCGGGATAGCAGGCGCCAGCGTGCCGGCGATGCCGCCGGTCTTCGGCTTGGGCCGGATCGGAGCGTCGGGGAGCAGGATCGGAGCAGCGGTGATGAAGCGCGCCTTCGCGTCGCCGAGCGCTGCGATGTCGAGGGCCGGGCGCGATGCGCTCTTGCCGGTGCTCGGCTCGACCCACGTGGTGTCGATCTGGATCGATCCACCGGTTCCGGTGTCGACCATGACCACGAACAACAGCTGCGACGCGCCGACTCGCTTCGCGACGTCGAGCGTGCACGCCGGCGTCGCCACGCAATCCGGTGGGATGCCTTCGGCCGGCAGCGCTCGTCGAACCTCGAGCCCGCCGATCGCTTCGATGTCGAGCTCGGCCTGGAGCGAGTCCGCGAGGTCCGCGCTCAGCGCATCGACGCGAGCTGCATCGAGGTTGACCGCGATGCCCGGGATGACGGCGACCTTGATCTTGTCGGCCGAGGCGATCTGAGGAATCGCGACGAGCGTGGTGATCACAGCTGCGAGGAAGGCGTGGTTCACTGATTCCATCGTATCGACGCCGCCTTCGAGGAAACGTAGGGCCGCTTTTCAAAGCGGGTGAGGGAGCCGTTAGGGCAACTACAGTCACCCACTCTTGAGCTGCTTCTTCTTGTCCTTGTCGCCGAACAACCGCTGCCGCGTTCCCGCGCGGTTGTACTGGACAGCATAGAGCAGGCCCGCGATTCCCGACAACGGCAGGGCCACGAGCAGCACCGGGAACAGGAGGAACATCGGGATCATCTTGCTCGCGAGGGCCGCGAACGCGAGCCACGCCGCGGAGGCGGGAATCGCTTCACGCATCGAGCCGGCGTAGAGCCAGCCGATCGGGCCGAGCAGCATCGAAGCCACACCGGATTTGACCCACGACTTGTCGCCCTGCTTGGGCGCCTTTGTCAGCTCGTTCTTGACGCGCGATGCCTTGGTCGCGAGCTCCAGCGCGCCACCGAGGTCACTCCCGCGGTCGGCATCGTCCCGGTCGGACGCAGGCCGCTGCTTCTTCGAGACCAGCGCGGTCTGGCGGGCGCGGAGCCCGGCTCGCTCCTCTTCCTGCGCCGCGCGTTGCTCGCGGACCTTGGCCAGCGCGGCTCCCTTGCGCGCACGCTGAGCGTCCGCGTCGGCTTTGACCTCGAGCTCGAGAGCCGCCAAGCGATCCATCAGGGCATGGTCGTCTTCGGACACGCCTGCGACTATGGCATGATCCGGGCGGATGTCGCGATCGCTGTGCCTCGTCGTGCTCGCCGGCGTCACGGCTGCGTGTGGCGCCGATCTCCAGTCAGACGAGCCGACGACCGCGAAGGAGAAGCAGCGCCGCGAGGCGCGGACGACCGGTGACGACGATGACGGCACGAAGCACTGGGGCAAGTGGCGCTACAAGGGCGACCGCGAGGCGTGCTTCTTCATCGTCGGTTCGAAGTGCTTCAAGACGGAGACCGCGGCCTGCCAGACCGCGCGCTGCAAGAAGCCGACGAAGTGCATGGTGGTCGGGGCTGGTCCCGCGACCGTGACGTGCAAGTAGCTCGTCGCTGGCTAGATCAAGCCGCCTTGGGGGCGACGACCTTCGGGATCCGCACGCGCGGACCGACGCGGTACTCGAGGCGCTTCACGTTGCGATAGAACTCGCCGTCGATGATCGGCGCGAGCAGCTCGTCGCCGGTCGCCTCGATCAACATCTTGCGGCACGGGCGATCGAGGATGTTGCGGCCGACCATCTCTTCGCCACGCATCATGCGCGGGATGTTGCGGATGATCTGCCACGGGCTTGGCGTGCCGACGATCGCGTTCATCAGGCCGGGCTGATCGGCCTTGCCGAAGAACCGCAGCACGTTGCCGAGGTTGATCGACATCGACGCGACGTGGACACCAGTGAACTGGTCGCCAGGCAGACGCATGCCGTCGAGCGTGACCTTGCAGGCGGTCGGCTCGAACATCTCCTTGGCGTAGGTGCGCCACGAGCCGAACGGGAGCTTGGAGAGCGGGGTCAGTGCGATCGGAGCCGAACCGACCGTGTTCGCGACGATCTTCACGATCGTCCGCGGGTTCGGATCGTCGTGCTCGTAGTACTTCGCGTAGAACCGCTGGCCGACACCGCCGGCGGCGGAAGCGAAGCCGTAGGTGCGGAACGGAACCTCGGCGCCGTCGATGATCTGGATGCCGTCGATGACCATCGAATCGACGTCGGTCTCCTGGATCGTGGCGCCGTGCTCGACCGAGCGGCGGAGCATCCCGAGGATGCCCTCCGCGTCGCCCGTGATGCCGACGTTGTTCGCGACGAAGTCGATCGTGCCGCCCTTGGTTGGCAGCGTGACGGGAAGCGAGAACGACTGGCCGACGAACTCGTCCTCCTGGAGGACCTCCATGCCCATGCGGAGCATCCAGTGGAGGGCGCCATCGCCGCCATCGGCGACCCAGTAGCGGGCGCGCTTGCGGAGGAAGTCGCGGAGGACCGGCTTGATCGCGGCGATCGAGGCCGTCTCATGAACTTCGCCCATGACGCCGACAATCCGCTGGAGCCGCTCCGCCCGGTCGGGACGGTTCCGGTTCTTGCGGCTGTTCGGATTCGTGATGACGCCGATTTCCATGTGCCCGAGAAGGTTGCAAGAGCCGGGCGAGACGCACCGCGTCGTAACCGTCCGGAATCACGACCGCCACGATGGCGGAACATGGCACGCTGCGTAGGCCGCTACGCGGGCAGGTGGATAACCTGCCGCCGTCGTACGCACCCGGGAGGATCCGGCACCGAAGATCCCTGAACCCTATCCGGACGGCGGGCCCGGTCCGACTCCCGGTCGCGCGCCTAGCGCCCCGTGAACACGGGCGCTCGTTTCGCGAGCAGTGCAGCGATGCCTTCGCGCGAATCGTCCATCGCGATCGAGTCCGCCTGCGCGTACGCCTCGAGTCGCGCCGCCTCGCGAGCATCGAGTCCGAGTCCACGCCGGATCGCGCGCTTGGTCTCGCGCACCGCGAACGGCCCGTTGCCTGCGATCGTCCGCGCGACGGTCATCGCCTCGGGGAGAACCTCGACCGCTTCGACCGCGCGATTGAGAATCCCGAGTCGCTCCGCTTCCGCGCCGCCAACGAGCCTGCCGGTGAGCAGCAGCTCCGATGCTCTCGCGACCCCGATCAAGCGCGGCAGCAGATAGCTAATGCCCATCCCGGGCGCGAGGCCGAGCTTGACGAAGTTCGCGCCGTACTTCGCGCCGATCGCTCCGATCCGGAGATCGCACACGAGGGCGAGACCGAAGCCACCACCGACCGCGTGACCGTTGAGGGCACCGATCACCGGGACCGTGATCTCGAGCAGTGACAGGAACGGCTCGTACATCGCGAACGAACGCTCATGCGGTGCGCGCTGATCACCTTCGCGCTGCAGAGTCGACTTGAAGTCGGCGCCTGACGAGAAGCACTCACCGCGTCCGGTCACTACGAGGCAGCGAATGCGCTGGTCCGCATGGGCGACTGCACTCGCTGCGGTGAACGCATCGAGCAGCTCGGGCGTCATGCTGTTACGGTTGTCAGGGCGATCGAGCGTGATGACGCCGACGTCTCCGTCGACTTCGTAGTGAACCGCGTCGGTCATGAGGACGCAGCGTACAACTACCGGATCGGCTGCGGATGGCGCAGCGGCTCGCTGCAAGTTCGGCCGCATCGATCCTCCGACCGGGGCATGATTCCAGGCGATCACCGCTGGCCTGCCCGCTGCAAGACCCCCCCGGGCAGCCGCGACTGGTCAGCCGGAAGCTAACCACGGCGCATCGGAACCCCCGATGCGCCGCTTCTGGGTTTCGGTTATGCGCCGCCGAGCTCGTCGAGGAACTGCTGCGCATCGGCGAACGCCGGGTCCTCGCGCAGCGCCTTCTTGGCCCACAGCTCGGCCTTCGCGCGGTTGCCACGCGCGTGCTCGATCTTCGCTTCCCAGAGCAGCGCCATCGGCCGGGTCACCGGCGAGGGATTGTCCATCAGGGTGATCGCGCGCAGCGGCTTGAGCGCGAGCTCGTAGTCACCGATCTCGGTGGCGAGCTGCGCCAGCTCGGCCGCGACCTCGGCGTTCTTGCGATCGACGTCGAACGCCTTCTTGAGCCAGTTGAGCTGGCCGTCCTTGTCGCCGAGCATCGACGACACGCGACCCATGCGCTGCTGGAGCACGGCGAGCTCGGGCGTCCGCTTCTTCTGGGCCTGGATCGCAGCTTCGAGCGTGCGGCCGGCGTCCTCGAGCTGATTCGAGGTGATGAGGACGTCGACGTTGAGCATCAGCGCCGTGTGATCATCGGGCTGGAGCTCGAGCGCCTTGGCCGCGGGGACCTGGGCTCCGGGTGCATCACCGAGCTGATAGAGCAAGAGCTCCGCGGCGCGGCGATAGTTCGTGTAGCGCATCACTGGATCGCTGCCGTGGTCGGCATCGGCGATCAGCACGCCGGCGAGCAGGCGGAACTCGCCGGCGGCCTCGTACATCTCGCGGAGCTTGTCGCGGAGGATCTCGACGCCGGGCTGCGCCTGATGCACGACCTCGAGGACGGGCACGGCGTCGGCGGGGCGGCCCGCCTGCGTCGATGCATTCGCGGCGCGCATCGCGGCCTGGACCTGCGCGTCACCCTCGGTGACGTAAGCGAGCCGGGTCGCGGCGGCGCTGACGCCATCCCAGTGCGAGATCGACTCGTCGAGATCGCAGAGCATGTACAGCGGCTCGGCGTCACGCGGGTCACGCTCGATCCAGCCGACGAGGAACGCGCGGCCGCGTTCGAGCTCGCCGTGGGCATTGAGGAGCTGAGCAAGCTTGAGTGTTGCGGTGCGCTCGGTCGGCAGATCGCCGTCGCGCTCGGCACGGCCACGCAGCCGCTCGAGTCCGTTGACGAGGGTCTCGGTCGCGGTCTCCTTGTCGAGCGCGTATGCCTCGGTCAGATCCTCGACGGCCGAGGCGTCATCCCCGAGCTGCTGGCGGAACGAGGCGCGCAGCATGAGCAGCGACGTCCTGCCGGGACCCTGAACGGTCGCGAGCGCCTCACCGATCGCGCGCTGCGCGGCATCGAGCTCACCGGCGGCAGCGAGTGCTGCGGCGTGATCGGTGACGAGCTCGGCGACGTGCGGGGCACGCGCTCGCGCCTTGCGCAGGACCTCGGCGGCCTTGAGCGGCTGACCGAGGAAGCCGGAGTACGTCGCCGCCGCCTCGCGGAGGCGCTCTACGGCCGCGTCGTCGGGTAGCCGCTCGGCGTCCTTGGTCATGAGCTCCGCGAGCTCGGCCCACAGCTCGTTGTCGCGGTACCACTTCTCGAGGCGGTCGTGGATCGCCTGGTCGTCGGGGGCCGAGCCATGCGCGAGCTCGAGCGTGCGCTGCACGCCTTTCATGTCGCCCGCGGCCTCCCACATCGTGGCGAGGCGACCGGCGAGCTCGGGCGCGCGCTCGGGCGTCTCGACGGCGAGCAGGCGCTCCATCAGCACCGCGCCTTCGCGCGGGTTGTCGCTCTCGGCGAGCTGGCCGACCACGCGGCGCAGGATCTCGCGATCGTCGGGTGCGATGATCAGCGCGGCGCGATAGACGCGGATCGCATCGGGCGAGCCGTTCTTCTCGAGCAGATCGCCGAGCCGGAGCGCGACATCGACGGTCGAGTCGCGGTGACCACGGCGCTGCGCATCCTCGAACCGCGACCACAGGAACTCGGCGATCCCGTCCTCGTCGCCGAGGGTGCGGAGCGTTGCTTCATAGAGCTCCGCGGCGTCGAGGTTGTCGGCGTCGTCGGCGAGCGAGTCGCGCAGCACGTCGAGCGCATCGTGATAGCGCTTGAGGTTCTCGATCAGGAACTTCGCGTGTTCGAGCCGCAGCGCATTGCGCTCGGCCGGCGTGATGAGCGCGGGAAGCGTCGACGAGATCACGCTGCCGAGGCGATCTCCGTCACCGAGCTCGCGATAGATCGTGAGCAGCGGCTGCCACACGGCGCGATCCGCCGGGTTGCGCTCGCGGAGGAACTCGTAGACATCGGCGGCGAGATCGACGCGGCGATGCGCAAGTGCGCGCGTCGCGATCCGCATCGCAAGTCCGTCGATAAGATCCGCTTCCGCGATCGGCGCGACCTCGTACGTCAGGTCGCGGGCCTGGTTGAGATCACCCGCGGCGAGCCGGCGCTCGGCGAGCGCGAGGACGGCCCACGGCGCGGAGCCCAGACCATCGGCGGTATCGCGCGCTGCAGCGACGGCGCGCACGAGCAGCGCTTCGGCGCGCTGGTCCTGACCCGACTCGACAGCGAGATCGACCGCCTCCCGGATCTGTGCCGGCGTCGCCGACGGCTGACCTGCGCGCCGCTCGAGGAAGTCGAGCAGGAGCTCGCCGTCACCGCCGTTACGGGCGACGCGCTCGTACATTGTCATGATCTTCTCTTCGTTCGGATCGTGCGTCGCGGCGACCTTGAGCAGGCGACCGGCCTGCACCCAGCGCGGCTCGGCGGCGAACGCGCGCTCGAGGAGCTCGAAGCCCTGCTTGCGGCGCGCCTCGCTGCTGAGGAAGATCTCCGACAGGCGGTACAGCGCGTCGACCTGTGCGGGCGTCGGCTCGGCATCGGTGCCCGCGAGCTCGAACATCTTGTCGAGCGTGCGTGCCTGCTCGGCGGTGTCACCGAGTGCAGCGGCCACCCGGGCTTGCGCGTAGAACGCTTCCGCGAGGCGCTCGCCGAGGATCTCGACGCGGCGGTAGAGGTTCGCCGCACCACGAAGATCGTTTGCATCCTGTTCGAGGGCTTCGCCCGCGCGCATCAGGAGATTCGCGATCAGCGGCGGATCGTCCTTGCGGCGGAGCCGGTCGACGATCGCATCGACCGCGTCGACGAACTTCTTGGTCTGACCGAGCTTCTTCGCCAGCTCGCGAGCGCGCTCGTGGAGATCGACGCGCGTGGGCACGGCGTTGAACGCGCGAAACAGCGCATCGAGTGCTTCGGTTCCACGGTCGAGCTGGGCAAGACCCTCGGCCATGTCGGCGAGAAGGCGCGCCTGCGACTGCGGCTCGGGGTTGGTGCCGAGGCGCTTCTCGAGGACCTTGAGCAGCAGCTCGCCTTCGTCGTGGGCGAGCAAGCTGCGGCGCAGCCGGCGAACCTCGGCGTCGGACTCGATCGCCGCTTCCATTGCGGACTCGAGGAGCTCCTTGGCCTGCGACTCTTCACCGCGCGAGGCCGCGAGCTTGTGCAGCTCGAACAGCACCTCGCTGGCGCCGACCGAGGCCTCGTCGTCGCCCGCTGGCGTACGCCGCACCACGAGGAGCAGCGCGCGATACGTGCGCTCCGACTTGTCGAGCTGGCCCGCGGCGCGCGCCATCTCGGCGAGCTCCTTCTGGATCGCAGCGTTCGAGCCGTCCATCTTCGACGCCGATTCCATCTCGGCCATCGCCTCGTCGATCTTGCCTTCGGCCTGCGCGACGCGAGCGAGCTCGACGTGGAGCGCGGCACGCTCGGGCGAGCGGCGACGACCGAAGTCCGTGATCAGCTCGGTCAGCGCCGTCCGCGCCTCGACGAGCTTGCCCGCGACACGCTGACCGATCGCGAGCGCGGTGCGCAGATCCTTGTCGGTCGGGTCGAGCTCGAGTGCGGTCTCGAGCGCCGGGATCGCCTTTGCGGGTGAGCCGAGCCGCGTCAGATAGATCGTCGATGCCTCGCGGGCGAACTCACGGGCGAGCTTATCGTCCTTGAGTAGCGGCAGCGAGCGCGTCAGGTGGCGAGCGAGCGGCTCCCACGACCCGGCCTTGCGGTAGAGATCCGCGAGCAGCGTACGCAGCTCGAGTGCCTGCTCCTTGTCGTCGAGGTTAACCTCGATCGCCGTGATCGCGCGGTCGGTCTGGTTCGCGGACAGGTGCGCCTTCGCGAGCTGGCTGACGACGAGCAAGCGCTCCGCCGCCGGCACGGTGCCGAGCAAGCTCTCGAGCCACGGCACGGCCTGACCCGGTTGGCTGCGCTCGAGATTGAGGCGAGCGAGGGCACGCAGTGAGTCGCTGGTCGGCGCGAGTGCGACGACGCGGCGATGGCCACTGATCGCGCGCTCGACTTCCTTGGTGTCAGTCTCGGCGACGTGCGCGAAGCGCGCCCACAGCTTCGCGGCGCGCGGCGTGTCGCCGGCACCTTCGAGGCGCTGAGCTTGACCCTCGAGCAGGTCGGTCAGCGCGCGATGCTGGCCTTTGCTCGACAGCAGATCGGCGACGGCATCGATCGACGCCTCGTGGCCGGGACGCTCCTCGAGATTTGCCTTGAGGGCATCGAGTCGACCGCCCCGCTCCTCGACGATCCCGACCAGCTTCGCGAGCTCGAGGCGGAGGATCAGCTTCTTGTCCGGATCGGTCTCGAGACCGAGCTGGATCTGGCGCAGCGTGAGCAGCTCGGGAACCCGGTCTTCGAGCCCGAGCAAGTGCGCGAGCCGGTCGATGACCTCGAGGTCGTTCGGCGACGACGCGAGCACGCTGCGATACATGTCGATCGCCGCGGCATTGTCACCCAGCTCGACGGTCGCGAGCTGCGCGGCGCGCAGCCGCATGTCGCGGCGCGTGTTCTGATCGAACGGCAACCGGGCCGCTTCGATCAACGTATCGACCGCAGCGCGGGCGCGACCGCCGGTGCGATACAGATCGACGAGGGCGTCGATCGCCCACTTCGCGACGGCATCGACGGAGCGCGCGCTCTTGATCGATGCGGTGCCGCGCCAGGCAGCGGTCGCGCGGCCGAGAACAGCGGACAGGATCGCGAGTGCCTGTTCGCGATCTCCGAGCTTGGTCGCGACGTCGGCAGCCCCGACCAGCGAATCGAGATCGCGGCCATCCGCGTCGGCGAGGCGACGCAAGGCCTCGAGCAACGCGGGCGTGACGCCCTGATCGCGTTCGAGAGCGACCAGCTCGCCGAGCCACGCGGCGCGCTCACCCCCGAGCTCGAGCGCCTTGCGCAGCGCGCGCGTGGCGCCAGGCTTGTCGTTGCGATGATCGCGGTCGAGAACCGCGAGCCGGTAGTAGTACTGCGCACCGACGGCGGTCGGCAGCTTGTGGTGGTCGAGTGCAGCGGCGAGCGACTTGCCGACGGCGTCGTAGGCCTGGGCCTTGGCACCGGCGACCTCGAGGATCGACAGCAGCTCGTCGTCGAAGGCCTCTCGGACCCCGGAGTGACGGACCACGACCGAAGCCGTGTCGTCCCAGCGTCCGAGGGCCGTCCCGATCGTCGCGAACGCGTGAACCGCGCGGCGGTTGCCGGGCTCGACGCCCGCGACCTGCGCGTAGGCATCGGCAGCACCCGGCGGATCGTCGAGGTGATCGGCGACGAGGTCGGCGTACGTGAGCCGCAATCGGGCAGCTTCGCGTGCGTCGTCACCAAGCGCGTCGATCGCCTCGCGGTAGGCGAACGCCGCGGTCAGGTAGTCACCGGTCGACTTTGCGAGCGAGACGAGCTGGTTCTCGATCAGCTGATCGCGTGGCGACAGCGGGAACGCCTTTGCGAGATCCGCGAGTGCGCCGGTCGCGTCGTGCTTGTGCTCGAGGCGCAGCTGGGCGGCCTCGCGAAGGAGAGCGAGCTTGGTCCGATCGTCCTTGGCCTCGGCGAGCCGGGCAGGGAGGAGATCGAGCACGCCGCCGAGGTCGCCGTTGATCCGCATCGCCTGTGCGAGCGCATCGGCAGCAGCGAGGCGCGTGGTCGCGACCTCGAGCAACGCGGTCAGGCCGGCGCGCGCTTCCTTGCTCGCGGGATCGATCGCGATGGCATTGCGGTACGCATTGAGTGCGCGCGCGGGTGCATCGAGATGATCGCGCAGAGCACCGCCGAGGCGGATTAGGCGAGCGACGGTGCGCGTGGTCGCGCGGCCCGAAGAGCTCTCGAGCAGATCGGCCATCTCGGCCCAGCGGCCCGTCTCGGCGAGCAGATCGGCGAGCGCGCTGATGCCCTCCTCGTCATCCTGGTGATCGGTGACGACGCGCTGCCACGCACCGATGGCGGCGGGCAGATCGGTGCGCTTCTGGTGATGGATCAGGGCGACGCGGACGAGGTCGGCGCGCTTCTGCAGCGGCGACGACGCCTTCTCCGCGCGACTCTCGAGGGCGGCGACGAGCTCGTCCCAGCGCTGCTGGGTCTCGAGGATGCCGATCCGGGCGTCGAGGCCCGATAGGTCGCTCGGGTCGCTGTCGATCCGGCGCTCCCACAGCGACAGTGCGCGCTCGGTGTCGCCGAGCGACTCGGCGAGCTTTGCCGCCTCGCTGAGGATCGCGCTGCGTGCCGCCTCGTTGGCCTCGAGGTGCGCCTGGCGCTCGAGCACGCCGAGCCGCTCGCGCGGCTGGTTGGTGTCGGCGTAGAGCGCAGCGAGCCGGCGTGCGATGCCGAGCTGCTCGGTCTCGGCGGCGCCGCTGATCGAGGAAGCCTCGACGAGCAGCTTGATCGCTGACTCGACGTCCTTGAGGCGCTCGAGCTTCGTGCGCGCGGACTCGCCGAGCAGGGTGACCCGGCGAGTCGGATCTTCGGAGGCACGTGCCGCGACGGCGACGCCCTCGGCGTAGCGGTCGTGGTGACCGCCACGCTCGGCGAGCTGGCGCAGCTTCTCCTCGGTCGCGGTCGACGACGGCTGCATCGCGAGCAGCGCGGCGTAGTGATCCATCGCGGTCGGGAGATCTTCGAGCTCGGCGAGCCGGCCGCCGGCTTCCTCGTGGAGCTGGCCCGAGCCGGCAGGATCGATCGCGATCACGCGCTCGAGGACACGGATGACCTCGCGCGGGCGCTGCGTGGCGTCGTAGTGCGAGCGCAGGAGATCGAGGGCCGCCTCGCGAACCTGTTTGTTCGCGTTGTCCGAGTCGATGATCCGCTCGAGGAGCTGCGTGCTCTCCTTGTCGTCATCCGCCTCGGCAAGCAGCGGCTTGGTCGCTGCGAGTGCGCGCTGGGGATCGCGCAGACTGTCGAGCCACACCGACGCGATTCGCGCCCGGTTCCGCTCGCGCTCCTTCTTCGATTGACCCTCGAGCCGGCTCTCCCACAACTCGATCAGGTCGGCCCACCGCTCGTGCCGCTCGAGCAGACGCTCGAGGCCCTGGCTGATCTGGACATCGTCCGGCGTGAGCGGCAGTAGCAGCTGGTAGTAGCCGATCGCCTTGTCGGGCTGATTGGCGACGTCCTTCGCGAGCTGCGCGGCTTCGCGGAGCAAGCGGACCCGGCGCGCGCGATCCTTGGTCGATTCGACCGCGCGATCGTAGAGGCCGAGTGCATCGCCCCAGCGCTCTGCAACGGTGTAGATGACGCTGAGGCGCTGGAGCGCCGTGTCCGAGGACGGTGCGAGCCGCGTGACGCGCACGAGAATCTTCTCGAGCACGGACGGATCGTCACCGAACCATTCATCGCAGAACCCGCCGGCGCGTTCGCCGATCATCTCGGCGACCTGCGGCTCGACGGACGCTCCGAGCGTTTCGTTGTACAGCGCGACGATCTCGTCGGGCTTGTCGAGGTCGGCCGCGAGGGCCTCGACCTCTTCCCATGCGCTCACCGCGTGCGGTGAGTGCTTGACAGCGGCAGCGGCATCCTTGAACTGAGACAGGTCGGCCATGGCTCCCTCATCCGAATGCGACCCCGATCGCGTTCGATTGAGAAAAAATCATACACGCGATCCAGCGCACGCTAGGCCAAACCCACAAAGGATTCGCCGGCTTCGGTTTCCGGAGTGGTCGGTAATGTTCCGATCAGAACGTGCGGCGGATGCCGAGCGACGCCGAGACCGGGCCCTGAAATGCGATCGGAAGACCGTAGCCGGTGCGGCGCTCGGCGGGCGCACCGTTGGTGTCCTTGAGGAACACCAGGTCCTCGTACGACCCGCCCTCGATCGGACGCACGAACAGCTCGCCGTAGACCTCATCGACCGCGGTCGAGCCGCTGCGGTCGAATGCGTTGAACACGTCGAGGAGGACGTCGAAGCCGCGCCAGTGTGCCGCAAGGCGAACGTTTGCCTGGGCGAGCATCGAGCCGCGCCCGGCGCTGCCGCGTGGGATCAGGTGGAGCACGCCAACCTCGGTGTCAGCGATCGCGTTGCGCGGTCGCCCGCTCGCCAGCGTGAGCCGGGTCGCCACGTCGAAGTCGACCCCGAACGCCGTGCCCCGCCGATCGGCCTCGACGAACACCCGGTGACCGACGTCGGTCGGCAGCTCGCCGAGCTCGTTGGACGACAGGTTCGGACCGTTGAAGTCCGCGCCGTTGTAGAGGGCGAAGCCCTGGCGCGGATCATAGGGACCCGGGAAGTTGCCGATCGTGCGTCCCGCGAGGTACCCGGCCCGCAGCGTGAGCTGCCCGGTCGGTGCGGTCGCGATCTCGAGCGCGAGCTGCTCGGACGACCGCCGCGCCGGCAGCTGGTCGGCGTGCCGCCCTGGATTGTCGAACCCGGCGGGCGTGCTCTCGAGACCGCGGCGCAGCCAGCGCCCCTGCGCCCACGCGATCACGCGAACCGTCTTCGCGAGCCCGAGCTCGACGCCGGCGGTGACCTCGTCCTGCGCCATCGGGGAGATCCCCGGCGCGATCCGGTAGGCCGCGCCTGCGTCGGTCGACCGCGAATCGCCGATCGGATTTGTGGCGTCGTGCACCGTGGCGTCGCGCTGGATCACGGTCGGACCGAGGCCCGTCGGCAGCATCGGATAGCTGCGGCCCATGCTCGTCCACACGCGCGAGCGGCCGTCGCCGAGGAGGTCCCACGCAGCACCGAGGCGCGGCGCGAACTGGTTGGAGAAGTGGAGCCGCGGCCCGACCCACATCAGCTCCCAGCGCAGCCCGGCGTCGACCTGGATCCGCTCGCCCGGCGTGAAGGTCTCCTCGACGTACGCCGCGGTGTAGCGCGTGCGATAGCGCAGCTCCGACGTCGTGACGTAGTTACATGGCGTGCCGGCTTCCTCGCCGCAGTCACCGGCGTAGTAGCGCAGGCGATCGAGGTGACCGTCGAACAGGCTGCGGTACTGCTCGCCGCCGGTCAGCCGCGACGACACCACGAGCCGCGCATCCTCGAGTGTCGCCCCCGCGCGCACCACGTGAGCGCCACGACGATGCGCGATCTCGGCGGTCGCGGTCGGTCGATCACCGACGACATCGACGAGTGCGCCGGCGCCTGCACTCGCAAAGTACCCGAACGGCACCGGACACTGGTTGATGTTCGGGTACACGTCGTCGTGACAGCGCATCGCGAGCAACGCATCCTCGGGCAATGTCATCGGGACATACGCGGCGAGCAGCTGCGGGCCGGTCGCCGCATCGTCGTGCGGACTCTCCTGGCGATCGCTGCGGTGCCACGCGAGCTGGACCTTCGCGCGCGTCGACTTCCACGTCCCGCGCCACGTCGCGATCCCGTCGGCGACGATCTCCGATCGATCGATGCCCGCTGCCTGCACGGTCGAGTTCTGGAGAAATCGCGTGACCCGGCTGCCCTGGCCGAGAACCGTCAGCTCGACGTGATGCGGACCGCGATCCCAGCCGGTACGCAGCATCATCGGAACGAGGTAGTCGAGCGTGCTCTCGGTCCGCACCGAGATGGGCTCGGTGACCACCGGTCCCGGAGGGCCGTCGGGCAACCCACCGCCATCGCGATCGACGAGCCGCGATGCCGACCACGTCGCCTGGGTCGACGACAGCACCGGCGCGATGCCGGCCGCGTACCACGCCGTACCGCCGACGAGAGCGCCGAGCGGGCCACTCCCCACGATCGAGAGTGAGACCTCGGGACCGGCGTCGAGCGCGAGGCGGCGCACCGAGTACGCGCCCGATGCGATCGGGCGACGAGGAGAATCACGGGAGATCCCGCCCCAGACCTCGGTCGCGAGCACGTGACTCGTGCCGCCGCGGATCAGCTGCGCGTCGATCGTGCCACCAGTGCTCGCGCGCTGGCGCGCCGTGAACCCGCCGGCCATCACCGTGATCCCCTCGAGGAACGGCAGTGGGATCTGGGTGTCGGCGCCGCCGGTGCGAATGTCGTCGGACGGAGCGCCTTCGATCGTCCACCGATTCTCGAGTCCGGTCGCACCACCGAACGACGGGCCGCTCTCGTCACGGCTCGCGCCGGCGGCGTAGTGAGCCACGCTGTCGTGGGTCGAATTTGCCGTCGGCAACCGGCGCAGGTAGCTCGCGGGAAGCCAGGTCGCGAGGCCGTACGGAGAGGTATCATCGAGCGGATCCGTGACGGTCGCACAGCCAAAGGTATGCGGGACGTCGCAGCTGACCGGCGCGGCGGAGGGCGGGGTCTTGCCGAGGCCGAACAGATCGCGGGGATCGTCGTCGGCGTGAGCGGCGCGACTGGCGAGGACTCCTGCGAGGAGCACGACCCGTGTGCGCACGCCAGACGGTAACATGCTGCGTAACGACCAGGCCGCGTGCGACGTCCAACCGGCGTGTTGCGTCTGTCGATCGTCAATGCGGCGCCCGTCTCGATGCGCGGGCAGTACGTCCTGTACTGGATGATCGCGGCACGCCGAACCACGCACAGCTTCGCGCTCGACCATGCGATCGCGCGGTCAGTCGAGCTCGGACGTCCGCTGATCGTCCTCGAACCGCTGCGCGCTGGCTACCGGTGGGCGAGCGATCGCATGCATGCCTTCGTGCTGCAGGGGATGGTCGACAACGCCGCGGCGTTTCGCGCGGCCGGCATCACCTATCACCCCTACGTCGAGCCGGAGCTCGGGCACGGCTCGGGCCTGCTCGAAGCGCTCGCGAAGCGTGCCTGCCTGGTCATCACCGACGAGCAGCCAGGGTTCTTCCTGCCGCGGATGGTCGCCGCCGCGGGCGCCAAGGTCAGCGTGCGGATGGAGCAGGTCGATGGTAACGGCCTGTTGCCGCTGCGCGCGGCCGAACGCGCGTATCCGACCGCCGTCACGTTTCGCCGTCATCTCCAGAAGACACTGCCGGCGCACCTGACCACGCTGCCCGCGGCGACGCCGCTCGCGAAGGTACCGCGCAGTGTGCGGTTCGCGGAGATTCCGGTCGCGGTGCTCGAGCGCTGGCCCGCCGCCGACCGGATGCTGCTCGCCGGCACGGTCGCCGCGCTCGCCGCGCTGCCGATCGACCATGCCGTCGCACCATCGCCGATCCGCGGCGGTTCGGTCGCCGCCGCCGCCGTGCTCGACGACTTCATCGAGCACAAGCTCGAGCGCTACGGTGACGGGCACAACCATCCCGACGACGACGCGGCGAGTGGTCTGTCGCCGTATCTGCACTTCGGCCACATCGCCGCGCATGACGTCGTACGGCGCGTGTGGACCGCCTGTGACTGGGATCCTTCGCGGATCTCCGATGCGCCGGTCACCGGCTCGCGCGAAGGCTGGTGGGGCGCGTCGCGCGGCGCCGAGTCATTCCTCGACGAGGTCGTGACCTGGCGCGAGCTCGGCTACGGCTTCTGCTTCCATCGCACCGATCACGGCACGTGGTCGTCACTGCCGGACTGGGCGAAGAAGACGATGGACGCTCACGCAAAGGATCCGCGGCCCGAGGTGTACACGCTCGCGCAGCTCGAAGCAGCGCAGACGGGCGACCCGGTGTGGAACGCGGCGCAGCGCCAGCTCGTGGGCGAGGGCCGGATCCACAACTACCTGCGCATGCTGTGGGGAAAGAAGATCCTCGAGTGGTCGCCATCGCCGAAGCGGGCGCTCGCCACGCTGTTCGAGCTCAACAACAAGTACGCGCTCGACGGTCGCGATCCGAACTCGAACAGCGGCATCTGCTGGACGCTCGGCCTGTTCGATCGCGCGTGGCCGGAGCGACCTATCTACGGCCAGCTCCGCTACATGACGTCGGGCTCGACCCTCAAGAAGCTACGGCTCAAGCGGTACCTGGCGCGGTGGTCCGCGCCGGCGTCGCTCGTTCTGGTGGCCTGACCGTTCAGTGTTTGCAGTCGGGGCCGTGCTTGTGCTCGGTCGTTCCGACCGGCGCCGCGTGGTCCTGGTGACCGTGGTCGTGGTTGCAACCAGGACCATGCTCGTGGTCATGCGAGTGGCTGGCCATCTCCTCTTTGACCTTCGCCATGTCGAGCTTCTGCGCCTGCGCCACGAGCTCGTCAAGAGCAGCCGGCGGCAGCGCGCCCGACTCGCGGAACAGCAGGACGCCATCGCGGAACAACATCAGCGTCGGGATTGCAGAGATGTTCGCAGAACCGGCGAGCTCCTGCTGCGCCTCGGTGTCGATCTTCCCGAACGTGACCTCGCTGTACTTCTCCGACGCCTTCTCGAACACCGGCGCAAACGCGCGGCACGGGCCGCACCACTCCGCCCAGAAGTCGAGGAGCACGATGCCGCCCTTCTCGATGGTTTGTTGGAAGTTGTTGGAGGTGATCTCGACGGTGGGCATGGTTCAACAATTACCCGGTCGACGAGCGACTGCAAGCGTGAGCGACACGGTCGGACCGCGCTCGAGCGGCTCGTGCTCGGCTCGGTGTCCGAGAAGGTCGTGCGCGAGGCTGGCTGCAGCGTCGAGGTCGCGTGGTCGCTCTGTCAGTCGCACTGCACACCGGGCCGGGATTCATGGAAAGCGCGTGCTAGCCTCCAGATGTGGCCAAGCTACGGATCACCTACAACGCGCCCGTCGTCCTGACGTTCACGCTGCTGGCGGTGCTCGTGTTCTTGTTGCCCAAGGACGCGCGTCTCCACTACTTCGCCTCTCACCCGCAGATCATCGACACCAGCAGCTACATCGGGCTGATCACGCACGTCCTCGGACACGCGAGCTGGGAGCATCTGATCGGCAACTTCATGTTGATCCTGCTGCTCGGGCCGATTCTCGAGGAGCGTCACGGATCGCTGTCGCTGTTGATCATGATTCTCATCACCGCCTTGGTGACGGGCCTGATCAACCTCGCGTTCTCTTCGAGCATATTGCTCGGCGCGAGCGGTGTCGTCTTCATGATGATCATTCTGGCGTCGACGGCGAACATCAAGCAGGGCGAGATCCCACTGACGTTCATTGCGATCGCGGTGCTCTATCTCGGCGGCGAGATCTATCGCGCGGTGGCGAGCGACGACAATGTCTCGCGCATGGCCCACCTGATCGGCGGGCTCACCGGCGGTGTGTTCGGATTCATCGGCGCGCGCGGCAGGGGCGCGGGTGGACCGAAGGTCAAGGACCTCGGCATGCCCGCTGCGAAGCCCAAGCTCACGGCGTAGAGATTCGGTGGCGATGCCCGACGTGATCGGTGTTATCACCGATGGGTGCAAACGCTTGTCAGAGCGGTGATGCTCGTCTGTGTTGGAGCCTGCGGTGGTAGCGACGACGCCTCTGACCCCACCGACGCCCCTGATCCTGCGGGCCTCGTGATCGCCGTCCCCGGCGAGGTGTACGAGAGCTTCGTGGCCTCGGCAACGGCACCGGAGGGAACCGCGTCGGTGGCGTTCTTCATCGACGCCGAGGCGGAGCCACGGTGCACCGACCTCGCGCCCCCGTTTCGCTGTTTGATTCATCTGCCGCCGGATGGTCCTGCCGGCGACGTGCTGGTCACTGCGCGGGCAGCGTCCGCGCAAGATGCGTCGACGACAAGCCAACGCGTGTTGCCCGCACGCGAGACGTGTACGGATTCGCTCGCCACCTGCGTGACCAGCTGGACCACCGCGGGAACGGCCGCCGGCTACAGCGGCCTGACGTACGAGAATCGTGACGGTGAGCACGCCGTCGTCAATCGCGACGGGATGCCCGGCCTCACCTATGTCACGCACAACGATGGCTCTTCGACGTGGGGCGTGACGGGGCCGAGTGCGGACCCGGCAGCGATCGTCCTCGCCAACCAGTCGCAGGCCTACACGACCATTGGGTTTAGCTTGCTGCGCTACGACGTGATCATGCAGGGTGAGTTTGCCCGGCTCGAGGCGCTCTATTTGCAGAGCAAATGGCGGCTCTATCCCGAGCATACCGATTGTGGCGTCGAGGACATGTTCGCCTTCATGACACCGATCTGGCTGACGTCCCAGGGCAGTTCAGGGAGCGAGCTCGATGAAGGTCGGCGATTGCTCCTGGCGCTTGCGGCATTGCCGCCGACGGTGCGCACGACCTTGCATGCCGGCGGTGCACTCACCTCCGCCATGACTGCGATCCACCGGCGCGCACGCGTGGTCTCCGACGAAGAATATCTGACCGGCGCTGCGCACCCTACCGCGTTCGGAAACCTCGACGCCGAGCGAGCCACGGTGGAGGCGGCGCACGCGCTCACCGCTGACCACATTCCGCCCATGGCCGTGGTCGCCGTCACCGCCGACGAGTTCGCCATGCAGGACGCGCTCGTCACCGGGTCGACGACGGTCGCGCGCGTGTTCTCCGCAGGCGGCGCGGAGGTTCGGCGTGTCACGCTCGACGCCTCCGGTAGTCGGGCGGTCAACGGTCAGCCTCTCACCTATCACTGGCGCGTGCTGCGCGGGGACCCAACCCTCGTCACGATCACGCCGACCGCGCCCGACGAGTCTGGCGTCGAGATCACCTTCTCGCGGCATCCCTCCGTGACCTACGAGTCGCTCGGCAGCTCGAGCGGCACGCTGATCCCGCATCGCTCGAGCCTCGTCGTGGTTGGCCTGTTCGTCCACAACGGCCATCTGTTCTCGGCTCCCGCGTTCGTGACGTCGTATAGCGACGACCCCCGCCGTGGCGCCCCGGGTGGCAACAACCTCGACTGATTCATCGAGGCCTGACGTGGGTCGCGTTACCCGG
>JAYUYE010000666.1:0-3794 GCA_043752985.1 Myxococcales bacterium | reverse complement strand
AGCGCGTCGGCATCGCGAGCGGCACGATCACGATGCTGCCCGCGACCGCCAGAGCCGTGAAAGCCGGTCAGATCGGTAAAGGCGATGTGCTCGGCGTCGCGCGGCTCGCCGGGATCCAGGCGGCGAAGCGGACCGCGGACTGGATCCCGCTGTGCCATCCGCTGCGGCTGACCGGAGTCGATGTCGGCCTCCGTGTCGGTGGCACCACCGTCAAGATCATCGCGACCGTTCGCGCTTTTGATCGCAGCGGCGTCGAGATGGAGGCACTCGCTGCGGTCTCGGCGGCGGCGCTCACGGTCTACGACATGTGCAAGGCGATCGATCGCGGCATGGTGATCGGTGAGATTCGTCTCGACGAGAAGCGCGGCGGCAAGTCCGGCACCTGGAGGCGCTGACGATCGCGCCTGTTCGGCGCCGCCACGTCTCAACGGCGCTCGAACACGAGCAGCTCGCCCAGCGTGTCGTGGTCGCGGGTTCCGACGAGCACCATGCCCAGCCTGCGGATCACACCGAGTGATGCGAAGTGCCAGGGAAACGTCGTCGCCTGGACCGCGGCAATGCCCGCCTGCGCGAGTGCCCAGTCGACACACGCGCGCGTTGCTTCGACCGCGAAGCCGTTGCAGCGCGATGACTCTTCGATCGAGTACGCGACCTCGGCGATGCCGTCCCTCGGGTGACCGTGAAACACGACACTGCCGACGACGCGCGGCTCGTCCTTGAGCAGCACGAGCGAATCACCCCAGAGCCGGATGTCGGGTTTTTCGCGTAGCGCCTCGCGGGAGAACGGAAACCCGAGCGCGACAAGATCGTCGTTGGGCCACGAGTCTGGGAACCTCGCGCCGACCACGGCCTCCGCGCGCACCTTGTCATGATCGAGAACCGCCTCGATCGCGGCGAGCGAGATCGGGACGAGACGGAGGCGGTCGGTCTCCAGCGCCGGCATGTCAGGGCCCGGTCTTCGCCACCCCGAGCACCAGCCCGAGCTCCGACGGCCCCTGGCCGATCAACCCGTAGCGGACGTCGGCGTTAAACAGCCAGCCGGAGATATATTGATCGAGTCCGACGCTCGCGACTGCACCGGCGAACGCGCGCTGCATGTTCGGAGGAATCACCTGATTCGCGCGAAACAGTGCGCCACCCACGCGCGCGCTGAGATATCGGCTCGGGCTGTCACCGGGTCGCACGCGAACACCGACCATCAGATCCATCTGCAGGGTCAACAGCTTGTCGTCGATGCGCGCGGCTGACGCGCTGTACATCGTGCCGAACACGACCGACGACTTCACGGACCACCCGAGCCGGCTGTCCGTCGACATCGGTTGCCACGCTGCCTGGCCTCCGAGCGCGTAACCGACGCCGAGCGGCGTGGCATCTGCGCCGGTGCCGGCGATCACACCGACGATCACACCGAGGCTGCCGGGCGGAAGCTCCTCGGCGGGGGCGGGTCCGGTCGCGCCCAGCAGGACTGCCCCGACCGCGGCGAGGCGCATCTAGAACTTCGACGTGGTGGCGAGAAACGTCATCTTGTCGTTGGTCGCCCGCAGGCGCCGCGACAGCGTACGAACCCAGTTCCACAGCAGCTCGTAGGCGAGGTCGCGGTCGACGAACAGGAGGTCCTCGAGGTCCTTCCGGTTGACGACGAACAGCCGGCAGCGCTCGTGGCAGACGGCGGTCGCGGAGCGCGGTGCGTCGTCGATCAGCGACATCTCGCCGAAGTAGGCGCCGGGCCGAAGCACGGCGAGTGCCTCCTCGCCCATGCCGGGCACGATGCGGCTGATCCGGACGGCGCCGTCGACGATCAGGTAGAACTTGTCGCCCGGCGCCCCCTCCGCGAAGATCGTGGCCGAGGACTTGTACTGCTCCTCGAGGCCGATATCGACCACGCGCCGAAGATGCGTGGCGGGCAAGCCGCTGAACATGTCGATCTGGGCGAGGATCTCGATCGTCGACTTCCCCTTGAGGTCGAGCTCCGCCGGCTTGTCGTCGTCGTCAGACATGCCGCCTCAGCCTCCCATAGGCCCTCCCGAAACGCAAAATGGCCCGGGTCGCCCCGAGCCATCTCAACCCTTGCGGGTGCCCGCGCCTGAAAGGACTACGCGCCGACCTTGAGGACGAGGAGGAGGGCGATGATGAGCGCGTAGATCACCAGCGACTCGATGAGCGCGAGGCCGAGGATCATCGGGCCGCGGATCTGACCTGCGGCGCCCGGGTTGCGGGCGATACCGTCGAGCGCGGCGGCCGCAGCGCGACCCTGGCCGATGCTGCCACCCAGAGCCGCGATGCCGATGCCCAGGCCAGCGGCGAGCGCGATGAAGCCGTAGTTCGATGCGAGGCCTTGGGCCCGGATGGCCTCGATCTCAGCGCCCTGCGCGAACGCCATGCCGCCGAGGACGAACAGGGTGGCGAGGGTGGACAGCGTGGTGAACAGAATCTTGGACGAGCACTTCATGGTCATTTCCTTTTTGGGGAGGGGGCGCGGGGGCGGGGGATGAGTAGCGCGAATGGGAGCTGAGTAAAATGGGCTTAGTGCTCTTCGTGCTCGATGGCCATGCCGATGTAGACCGCCGTGAGGGTGCAGAACACGAGCGCCTGGATCAGACAGACCAGCAGTCCGAGCAGAAGAAAGGGTATGGGCACGAGGATCGGCGCGAGTGCGAAGAACGACATGACGACCTTGTGGTCGGCCATCATGTTGCCCATCAGACGAACGGCAAGAGACATCGGCCGCGCGATGTGGCTGATGATCTCGATCGGGAGCATCAGCGGGGCCAGCGCCGGAGTCGGTCCGAGGAAGTGCTTGAGGTAGGCGAGCCCGTGCTCCTTGACGCCGTAGTAGTGGGTCAAGAGGAACACGAACAGCGCGATGCCGACGTTGGTCTTGAGCGAGTCGGTCGGCGCGCTGAAGCCGGGGATCAGCGCGAACAAGTTGTTGAACAGGATGAACAGCCAGAGCGCACCGATCAGCGGGAAGAAGCGCGGGGCGTTCTTCTCACCCATCGCGCCTTCGACCATGCCGTAGACACTCTCGGCCGTGTACTCGAAGAAGTTGCGCAGGTTCATCGTGCGCGGCGGCACGATGCCCTTGTCCGCGGTCGACATGCCGCGAAAAAAGGCGAAGCCGCCCCACGCGACGAACGCGACCACGAGTAGCGTGATGAGGACGTGCGTCAGGGTCCACCCCGACTCGCCGAACATCTGCCACTCCCAGCTGCGCCCGAGCTTGCCTTGAGCCCAGTGGTTGAACCTGTTCCAAGCGTCGAACTTGGTCAGGTAGTCGAACCAGGTGCCGTGTTCACCCATTGTAATGCTCGCTATCCGGGTCTTGCGCCGGAGCGCGAAGAGCGGTGGACGCAGTCTCGATGACGATCGAGAGGACGAAGATCGAGTAGCCGATCGTGAAGGCGATGACGTCGAGCGGAAGCAGCAGAACAGCAGCCGCGACGGCGAGCATGAGCCCGATCATCTTCGGCATCATCAGCATCGAGGCCGTGCCTCCACCCTTACCGGCGGCGGCGTCCGCGGTCCACTTCACCACGAGGCGGCGCAGCACGTAGAAGTTGAGGCAGGTCAACGAGGCACCGGCGATCAGGCCGAGAACGATCCGGCTGTCGCAGGTGACCAGCCCACCGACCACGGCGACGGCGGCGAGCAGGTAGTTGATCCGCTCGATGCGGTGGATGCTCGGGCTACCCACGGTCGGTTGCCTCCGCGGCTCGTTCCGCCCGACCGACCGCGCGCATGACGCCGCGGAAACCTGCGATCAGGCCGAGGACGAGGAACAGCAGCATCATCCA
>JAYUYE010000665.1:0-9198 GCA_043752985.1 Myxococcales bacterium | reverse complement strand
ACGACCTCGCCGTTGAGAAAATCGATCGCTGGCTTGCGGCCGCGCTCGATCGCCGCGAGCATCGAGCTCCGCATCCGGCGGTAGCGCAGCCCGACCGCGAGGAGCAGCGCGTGCTTCGCGGTCAGCGCCATCGAAGCGCTTGCTGCGCGATCGGTATCGGTCAGCGCGACCCACTCCAGGTCAAGCGTCCCGGCGACCTTTTCGAGCGCGATTCCTTCGGCCTTCGCGACCAGCACGACCTCGGTCATGATCTCGAGTGCGAGTCGCCGATAGCGGCGCTGGCGCACGACCGGGCCGAGACGTTCTCCGGCGATCGTGCCGAGTGCCGAGACCGCGCAGTTGAGCGCGAGCTTGCTCCACCGCGCGCCGCGCAGGTTTCTGGTCAAAGACACCGGTCCGATCGCCTCGAGGAGCTCGCCGACCCGACGGACATCGGCATCGAGCACGCCCGACATTCGCCCGATCGAGAACCCGCCGGCGGCGGTCCGTTCGTAGCGGCCCGGCTCGGGCATCGATGCGCCCCACGCGACGATGCCGCCGATCACCCGCTCGGCCCCGACGACCGCCGCGATCCGGTCCTCGCAGAGCCCGTTCTGGAGCACGACGATCTGGGCGTCATCGGCGAGGTGAGGAAGTGCGGTCCGCGCGGCGTCCTCGACATTTGGCGGCTGCGTCGCGAGGATGCAGAGGTCGTATTTGCCCTCGGGGGCAGGGGAGACCCAGCCCCGGACCGTGCGCTCCTCACCCTCATCCACCACGCGAAATCCGGCCTTATCGACGGCCGCACGGATCGACTCGTTGGTCGAGACGGCGGTCACCGCCGACCCGACTTCCATGAGCGTGGACGCGACAATGCCGCCGATCCCGCCGGCACCCATCACGAGGATCCGAGGCTGGGGATTCATGTCAGCTTCAATAACCCATGTCCGGGCCGACGAAAACCCGCGTGGCTTTGGGGAAATCGGCGGGAGGGGATACACTTGCGCGTCGATGCAGATCACCTTCTGGGGGGTCCGGGGTAGCTACCCGGTGCCCGGCGCGGCCACGGTGCGCTACGGCGGCCAGACGTCGTGCGTGGAAGCCCGCTCGGCCGGAGGTGATTGCTTGATCGTGGACGCCGGCACCGGAATGCGCGCGCTCGGCAACAAGCTCATGCGCGAGGCGACGGGCCCGCAGCGCTACGACGTTCTCCTGTCCCATGTTCACTGGGATCACATCCAGGGGCTGCCGTTCTTCTCCCCGGCCTACGTGCCCGGCACGCGGATCGCAGTGCACGCGCTGCTCACCGCGGCGGACGAGCTGCAGCAGGTCATCGGCGGCATCACGCGCCACGAGTTCTTTCCGATGCCGCTCGAGGCGGTGCCTGCGCAGTTCGACTTTCATCAAGTCGAGCCGGGCGTCGAGTTCGACCTCGGTCCATTTCACATCACGCCGATCGCGCTCAACCATCCCTTCGGCTCGGTCGGCTACCGGATCGATTGCGATGGCTCGTCGTGGGCGTACGTCGCCGACACCGCGCCGTTCGATCAGGTGATCCACAAGCAGCACTTTCTGTCAGGGCCCGAGCCCTTGTCCGAGGACGACAAGATCTCGCTGGTCGCGATGCGGGAGGCGCTGTTGCGCCGGCTCGAGGGGGTCGACACCGTCGTCTACGACACGCACTTTCTTCCCGAGGAGTACGCAAAGTTTCCTCACTACGGTCACTCGACGCCGGACCAAGCGCTCGAGATCTGTGGCGAAGCGGGGGTCAAGCGGCTGGTCCTCTATCACCACGCGCCGTCGCACAGCGACGACCAGATGGACAAGATCGCGGCCGACTACCTCGCGAAGGGAGCGGTCGTCGGCATCGAGGTGTTGACCTCGTTCGAGGGCATGACCTTGCCGATCGGGCCCGAGGCCGAGGCCGAGGCGAGGCGCGAGCCCGAGAAGACGAATCCCGGATTGGGACCGGCGTGAAGATCCGGTTCTGGGGCGTCCGCGGCTCGTTCGCGATGGCCGGTCGTGACTTCCTGCGATACGGCGGCAACACGACCTCGGTCGAGCTCGTCACGAGCGCGGGCCAGCGCCTGCTGATCGATCTCGGCACCGGCGCGACCGAGCTGGCCAAGCAGCTGATGAGCGGCGAGTTCGGCAAGGGCAAGGGTCGGCTGCCGATCCTGCTCTCGCACACGCACCTCGATCACATCCAGGGTCTGCCGTTCTTCACGCCGTTCTTCATCAAGGGCAACGAGATCCGGATCCTCGGCGCCAAGCCGACCGGTGGCGGCACACTCGAGGGAACGATCCAGAACCAGCTCGCGCCGCACTACAGCCCGCTCAACGGTCTCGAGAACCTCGCCGCCGGCGTCTCGATCGACGAGATCATCCCCGGTCAGCGAATCGCGCTGCCCGGCTTCGAGGTCAAGACGATCGCGGTGCCGCACGGAAGCATGTGGACCACGGCGTACCGGATCAAAGGCGACGGCAAGACGATCACGTATCTGTCCGACGTCGAGTACCCGGATCTCAACGAGCCGCTGCCCGAGGCGGTCGAGCTCGCGAAAGACGCCGATCTCCTGATTCACGATGCGATGCACGCGGACCACGACTACGAGCTGCGTCGCGGCTGGGGCCACTCACCCGCCCGTGCGGGAGTGGTCGTGGCAGAGCGCGCAGGAGCCAAGAAGCTGGCACTGTTTCATCACAGCCCCGATGCGACGGACGAGATGATCGATGAGGTCGTGCAGCGCACTTCGGCGCGCACCGCTGTCCCCGTGTTCGCGGCTGCCGAGGGGAGCTACCTGGAAGTATGAGCGAGCGACTGGATCCCGAATCACTGCGCGAGCTCGGAGAGAGCTCCACCAATGTCTCGAATGCCTGGGCCGGCGCCGAGGAGTACCTCTCGCAAGGTCTGGTGACGTGGACGCGCCGCCAGGTTGCTGACGATCAGCAGGCTGCGGTCAAGGCAGCCGTCGCGGCATGCCGGCTCGTCGTCGAGACCTATCCGACGGACGGCGCCGACGCGCACGCGCCGAAGCAATACATCGACGACCTGCTCGCCAAGATCCAGCGCTGGATCGACAACCCGTCGAACACCAACAAGGAAGCGGTGCGCAGCACGCTCGATACGACGCGCCAGCTTCACGCGTGGCAGGGGCACACCACGAGCCCGCACTTCTGGATCCTCGAGGCGGTCGATCACGCGAGCCTCTCGGTATGGGCCGGCGAGCGCTCGAGCTACATCGTGCCGCTCGATTACGCGACGTGTGCCGCGCGTGCCGTCGCGTGCGTGCTCCACGCGCTGCTCGTCAATGGAACCGCCGAGGGTGCCGCGATCGATCAGCTCACCGACGTCGTGCGCGCCGCTTCCGGCCGCCCTGCGGACTGACCGGTTGCGCCGACGCAGCTAGCGCGGGAACAGCGCGCGCTCGACGAAGTCTGCGAGCGCCTTCATCGCGCGATCGGCGCCGATCGGCGGCGGCCCGGCGTGCTCCGCGAGTCCGTACGCGCACTGCATCGCGCTGCCGTAGAGCACCCAGGCAGTCGCTTCCGGGTCGGGCACCACGTCACGCTGCGTGACCGCCGAGATCAGCGCGGTGAGGCGGCGGACCGAGACGTCCTCGAACGCGCGGCGCAGCTCGGCGACCTGAGGATCGCGCAGCGACATCTCGGTGAAGCTGCGCGACAGCTGCGGCTTGGCCAGCACGTGCTCGAACAGGAGCGCGATCGTCTCGTTGATCGTCTCGCGGCGCGCGAGGCCGACGAACCGCGCCGGCGTCAGCCCTTCGATCGTCTCGGCGAACGCGGTGGCCAGCATCCGCCGCGAGATCTCCAGGTAGACCTCGTGCTTGTCGTCGAAGTAGCGATAGAACGTTCCGACCGAGACACCGGCGCGCTGCGCGATCTCCGGCGTTCCAACGGCGTCGTAGCCGTGCTCGGCAAACAGGACGGTCGCCGCATCGATCAGCGCGCAGTAGCTGCGTCGTGAACGCTCCTGGCGGAAGTCCGGATCCTTGGACGCGCGGAGCAGCGACTCCGACGAGGGCGGTGTAGGCGCACGTAGTGCACGCGACTTCGCTCGGCTCGCCATGGCTTCACATTGCTCTTGACGCGGAGCGCTGCGCCAGTACAAAATGAAACAAGTTTCAGTTTTCCATCTTCGAGGAGTGCCCCATGGAATCCGCCGCTGCCACACCACTCACCGTAACCGGCCCGTCGATCGAGACGATCGAGACCCTGCTCGATGTGACGTACACGTGGGGATATCAGGAAACACGCGCGAAGCTGCGCGACCTCTACGACAAGGCGGTTCGCGGCCAGTGGATCTCCGATGAAGTCCTGCCGTGGAAGACCGACGTCGATCTCGACAAGCAGATGGCGCCCGAGCAGCTGATGCCGCTGTTCGGCTCGGACATCTACAACAAGATGACCGAGAAGGAGCGCCACAAGCTCAACATCGAGTCGTTCTCGTGGACGCTGTCGCAGTTTCTCCACGGGGAGCAGGGCGCACTCCTCGCGACCGCGCAGCTCGTCGACTCGTGTCAGGACCTCGACAGCAAGCTGTATGCAGCGAGCCAGGTCGTCGACGAGGCGCGTCACGTCGACGTCTACAACCGGTACGTGCACACGAAGATCGGGTTCTCGTACCCGGTCAATCCGCACCTCAAGACGCTGCTCGATATGAACCTCAAGGACAGCCGCTGGGACATGAAGTTCCTCGGCATGCAGGTCATGGTCGAGGGTCTCGCGCTCGCCGCGTTCGGCATGATCCGCGCGAACACATCCGAGCCGCTGCTCAAGGAGCTGACGGCGTACGTCATGGGCGACGAGGCGCGGCACGTCGCGTTCGGCGTGCTCTCGCTGCGCGACTACTACACGGACCAGCCCGACAGCGTGAAAGCCGAGCGCGAAGACTTCGTCTACGAGGCCGCACGCCTGATGCGCGATCGGTTCCTGTTCCAGGAAGTCTGGGAGAAGACCGGACTGCCGACGAAGCAGTGCATGGAGATCGCGCTCCACAATCAGGGCCAGGTGATGTTCCGGCAGATGCTGTTTGCGAAGATCGTTCCGGCGGTGAAGAAGATGGGTTTGCTCTCGGACCGTCAGAGGGAGCGGTTCAAGGAGCTCGGCATCCTCCAGTTCGAGAACTGGGAGGATCCGGTCGCCGCGATGTCGCAGAGCCCGACCGGCGGGACCTCCGCCCGCCTGCAGTAGCCGGTCTGTCGCGGGCGCGCTATCGTGCTCGTATGCGCGGACCACTTCTCGTCGTGATCATGGCCCTTGGCCTCGCCGCCTGCTCCAAGGAAGGCAGCAAGGAGATCAAGGAGACCAAGCAGCCTCCCGCTGCGTCCGCCACGGTCGGCACGGATGGCGTCCGCAAGATCGCGATCGAGGCGGGCAAGGAGGGCTACGTGCCCGACAAGATTCCGGGCAAGCCAGGCGAGAAACTGATGCTCGTGTTCACGCGCACGGTTGAAGGCGAGTGCCTCGCCGAGCTCAAGACGCCCGACGGCAAGACCGTCGTGCTGCCGATGAACTCGCCGGTCGAGGTCGCCGTGACGGTGCCGCAGGACGGGGAAGTTCGGTTCGCGTGCGGCATGGACATGTTCACGGGAACCGTCGTCGCGCAGAAGTCCTGATGAGCATGTCGCTGCCGAAGTGTCCGCGCTGCTCCGCGCAGCTCGCGATCATCAAGCGCTGGTTCGGTCTGCGCGGCACGTTCCCGACGACCTGCACGCAGTGCGGCGCAGGCCTGCTCTACGACTCCGCGGGCGACGTCTCCGTCCGCCCTCAGTCGAAGTCCTGACTACTTCAGCTTGAAGCTGACGACGAAGCACGCCGCCGTGAGCGTGCCGTCGAGCTTGTACGGCGCGTACTGCCACGACTGCAGCGCACGCGTGATGTCTGCGGCGACGCGACTATCGAGCTTCGTGATCACGTCGACCGAGGTGACGCGCCCGGTGTGGCTGATACAGACCTTGGAGGCGACAGACGCCGGTACGTCGGCGTGCTTGTGCTGGCTGATCTCCGGCAGGTTGCCCGAGATCCGCGTGACCGCGCTCGGCGCAACGGTGATCGTCCGTGCGGGTGCAGTCGGTGGCGCAACGCGGGTCGGGGCGGGTGTGGTCACCGCCGGTGGGCCGGCTGGCGGCGAGCTGGGCCGGGATGGAGTGACGGGCGCCGGAGCCGGCCTGGTCGTCGCGGTCGGCGGGGCGACGGTGGTCGTGACGGCCGGGCTCGGTGCTGCGGTCGTCGTGACCGGCGGGGGCGTGATCGTCGTCGGTGGCGCCGTCGCGACAGGCGGGTTCGCGGGAGGCACGTTCGCCGGTGCAGGCGCGAGCGGAGAAGGCGCAGGCGGAGGCGGTGTGGTCTTCCCCGCCTCTACGGGCCCGGAATCGCTCCGTACCTGCGCCGCCACCTGGGGATCGCGGCGGCGTAGATCGCGTTCGCGCTGCTTGTCCGCGTCCATCGACGGCGTGAACTCGTAGTCGACGCTCGCCTGCGCGACGAGGTCCTGCTTCCACACGTCGACTCCATTCTGCCGCAGCACGATCGAGTGAGCGCCGACCCCGAGCGGCATGTTGAGCGGCGTCTTCTGCGGCAGCACGATGCCGTCGATCACAGCTTCGAGCCCGGGCGGGCTCGATGTCACCTTGAGCGTCGCCTCGGCAACGTTCGCCTCGCCCGCGAGCGGCTCGAGCACCACGCGGAGCACCTGGGTCTCGGTGGCGGACAGCTCGAGGCTCGTCAGCCACGCGCTGTAGCCCGTGCGCTGGATCTGGATCTGGTACGCGCCGGCCTCGAGCTCGGTCGCCCACGGCGAGCCCGAGTGGACGAGCGTGCCTTCGATCCACACCTCGGCATCCGGCGGCTCGAGGTTGAACTTCACCATGCCGACGGTCCTGGGACGCACGGGCTTCACGCTCGGAGACGCTGGCTCGGGCGTCGTGACGACCGTGTCCTCGCGTGTGACGAACAGGGTGACCGCAGTCGCGATCGCGCCGGCGGCGAACAACCCGGCGATCAAGAGCCAGGTCTTGTTCGGCCCGCCACTCTGGCGCCGCACGATGCCCGCGCCGACCTTGGACGGCTTCGGCGCCGTGAGCTTGGGGCGGCTGTCGCGGGTCAGCGTCGACGCAGCATCGTCGTCGTAAGCAGGGCTCTGCGTCAGCGCGCGCGCCGGCGAGTGACCCGGCTTGGTCTGCACCGACTTGATCGGTTGACCGAGCGGCGGTGGAATCGTTTGATGAAACCGCACGACCGGCTCCGAGACGCGCGGCATCACGGGAAGTGACGGCTGCGTTTCGGCGGCGGTCGGCATCGACGGCATCGTGTCGGCGGGCACCTCGACCTCGACCAGGATGTCGTCGAATAGACCCTGTCGGTCGGGGTCGGTGGTCTGGGTCATCGCCCGAACGCTGCGGCGACCGGTCTGGGGTGCGGGCGTGTGCCCGGGTGCGGTACCTCCGCGCTCGTACCGGGCGGCGGGCTGGTTCGACGGCGGTCCGTGCGTGGGGGCCGGAGCCGATCTGTCGTCGTCGGCGCTCAGGTGCTTGGTCGAGACGTCGGGTACATCGTCGAGCAGCACCGGCCCGACATTCGAGATTTCTTCGCCACCCCCCCACGCGATCTCGACCGCCTCGTCGTCTTCACGGCGCGGTTGGGGCGTCGGCGTCTTGTGGATCGCGCTGCTCGTGGTCATCTCCATCGAGGTCGCGGGTCCGCCCGGCACCTCGATCGAGAACGCCATCGCGACCCACGACGCGATATCGCGATCTCCAGCGTGCAGCCCGTAGCGCTTGCGCAAGGCCAGGAGCTCTTCGCGCATGTCGGCTCCCGTTGCGAACCGCTCGTCGGGGTCTCGCGCGAGCGCCTTGAGCACGATCGCATCGAGCTCGGGAGGACAGGTCTGGTTGAACGTCGACGGCGGCATGATGTCGCCGCGCTGGACCTTGAGCAGCGTCTGGTACTCGTTCTTGCTCGCGAACAGCGGACGTGCGGTCAACAGCTCGTGCGCGATCACGCCGAGCGCGAACAGGTCGCTGCGCGCATCGAGGTCCTTGCCCGAGATGGCCTCGGGCGCCATGTACGCGAGCTTTCCCTTCACGCGCCCGGTCTGCGTACGCAGCGTCGACGACTGCGCCTTCGCGATGCCGAAGTCGATCACCTTGACGTGCCCGGCCGTCGTGACGATCACGTTCGACGGCGAGACATCGCGGTGCACGAGCAACAGCGGCTGACCGTTCTCGTCGGCCTTGGTGTGCGCGTAGTCGAGCGCCTCGCAGAGCTGGAGCAGGAGGCCAACCGTGACGTGGAGCGGCGGCGGTCCCGTGACCTTGCGCGCGTGGCGCAGGATGCGACGGATGTCCTTGCCGTCGATGTACTCCATCGAGATGAAGTACTCGCTGCCGACGCGACCGAGCTCGAAGATCTGAACGATGTTGACGTGGTTCAGGAGCGACGCGAGCTTCGCCTCGCGCACGAACGACTTGATGAAGCTCGCGTCCTCCGACAGGTGCGGAAGCAGGCGCTTGAGCGCGACGATCCGCTCGAAGCCTTCGATCCCGCGCTCGAGTGCGCGATGCACCGTGGCCATGCCGCCCACGCCGAGCCGCTCGTACACGAGGTACGGGCCGAACTGCTCCACTGCGTCGAGCTCCGCACCCATTGTCGTCGGTTCCCAAGCGTACCACGTGGGGAGTTATGGGAGGTTTACCTCTGCGATCACGCCAATCTAATGTCGAAGACCGGCGAGTCCCGGTACCGTGGTCTGCGATGCCGAGCTCGAGCCTGGTGGTCGCCATGGCGGTGGCCGTCCTCGCCCGCGCCGCGTCCGCGCAGCCGTCACCCACCCCGCAGGCGAAGGAACCGCGGCAGTGCAGCACGACCGGGTACCTCGAGCCTTCGATCCTGCTCGCGATCGGGAGCTACAGCCGCGTTTCGGCGTCCACCGAGCGGCCGTCCAACGGCGGCGCGGTCACGAACCGGATCGGGGGCGGCATCGAGCTCCGGTACTGCGACGCCGACGGTGCACCCACCACGCGCGTGCACTTCGGGGGCACCGTGTACCTGAGCGGCCTGGATTGGGTCGGGCACGACAACGTCAAGGCGGGGATCGGCGTCGAGCTCGAGGTCGCCCGGCCGGTCGCGGCGAGAGTGTGGCTCGGCGGTCGGGTCGGGGTCGAGACTGCCGCAGGCAGCCGTGGGCTGTTCGCGCTC
>JAYUYE010000664.1:0-3797 GCA_043752985.1 Myxococcales bacterium | reverse complement strand
GGTGCGTGATGCGGAGATCCGTGGCGTGAGAAGCCGCGTCTTCACCTTGAGCTTCTGGTACAGCCCGATCTCGGCGTTGAGGTCCGAGAGCATGCCGGAGAGTGCGAGCTGCGCGGACCACGGCCCGTCGTGATACTTGGCCGCGCCGGTCAACCGGATAAACCGGGTCTGCGTGAAGAACCGCTTCGCCCCCGCGTCCTCGTCCTTGGTCGTGAACAGCTCGAACTTGTCCGTGGTCCCAACGCTCGAAGCCGTGAGGTTCCACTTCGAGCTGAGCTCGTGATCGACGCGCAGCTGCTCGTCCCAGTACTGCGGAACGGTGGTCAGCGACAGATCAACGCTGTCGGGGATCACGAGCGGCAGGATGAAGTCGATGAACGAGCGGCGCAGCGCGAACATGTACCGGGTCTTCTTGCCCAGCGGTCCTTGCGCGACCAGCCCACCATCGATGAGAGAGATTTCGGCCTGTGTCGCTCGGTGCTCGCTGCCCGCTCGCGTCTCGACGAGAACGATGCCCGACGACGATCGTCCGTACGCGACCTCGAAGCCACCCGGGATGAACGACAAGTTCTTGACCGCCTCGGTCGCGACGATCGCGCGGAACCCGAACGGGTGGAACAGGATCGGAATCTCGAAGCCGTCGACGAGCACCTTGGAGTCCTGCGGCGACGCGCCGCGGATCACGACGCCGGAGTAGCCGACAGGGATCTGGACGTTGACGACGCCAGGCATCGCGGTCAGCGCGCGCACGACGTCGCCACCCGTACCGGGCAATCGCTGCAGCTCTTCGCGATCGAGCGTGGTAGAGCCGGGCGCCACGATCGGTGCGCGGTCCGAGATCGTGATCTCCTCGGTCGCGAGGTCGATCATCAGGACGATCTCGTCGAGCACCGGGCCGGTCACGGTCGCGAGCGCGACACCATTGCGGTCCGTGGTGATTACGAGCGTCGCGTGGAGCGGCGCGAGGATCTCGAAGAACCCGTCCTTGTCGGTCGTGGCCTCGTCGAACGTGCCCTCGACGGTGACCGTCGCCTTGCGGATCGGCCGACCGAGGTTGTCGATCACGCGGCCGCGTACGGTGAGGTCGTCTTCCGAGGCGCCGTCGGCCGGTGGCGGCGGAGGCTCGGAGACCGGATCCGGAACTTGCGCGCGGGCAACACCGCTCGAGATCGACAACGTCGCGACGACGAGCAGGGCGCGACCCACCTGGTGCACGCGCAGAGCCTATCACCCGGGTGACGCAACTCCCATGGCAGCGTATCCCTTGTCGACGTAGACCACGGTCCCGGTGATCCCGCTCGCGAGCGGGCTCGACAGGAACGCGGCGGTCGCACCGACCTCGTCGGCCGTGATCGGTTCCTGCAGTGGCGCCGTGTGCGTCGTGTACTGGATCATCAGATCGATCGGGCCGATCGCCTCCGCCCCGCGCGACTTGTACGGGCCCGGCGAGATCACGTTGACGCGGTGGCCCCAGCGCCGGCCCGCCTCGAACGCGAGCACCCGCGCGTCGGACTCGAGCGCCGCCTTCGCTGACGACATGCCACCGCCGTAGCCGGGCACGACCCGGTTCGACGCGAGATACGACAGCGCCAGGAACGAGCCACCGCGCCGCATGTGCGGACCGAGGTGCTGGACGAGCGAGACATGCGAATACGCCGACGCCGAGACGGCTGCGAGGTAGCCGGCGCGCGAGGTCTCGAGCAGCGGCTTCTGCACCTCGGGACCGTTCGCGAGGCTGTGCACGACGATATCGACACCACCGGCCGCGGCAACGGCGGCGGCGAGGCCCGTCATCGTGAAGTCGCCGAGCTCCTTGTAGCGGCGATGCTCGCGAAGCTCGGCGGGCGCATCCTCGAGGCGATCGAAGTCAGCATCGAACGGATAGACCGCGGCGAGCTCGAGCTTCGAGCCATCGCGCAGCTTCAAGAGCTCCGCCGAGGTCGGCCGCGCCAGCATCAGCTTGAACATCTTGAACAGCGGGGGCCACGTCGCCACCGAGACCGTGGCCCCGGCGTCAGCGAGCGCCTTCGCGATGAAGAACCCAAAGCCTCGCTCGTCACCGACGCCCGCGACCAGCGCGTGCTTTCCTGTGAGGTCGATCGCTAACATGCACGTGTCATACGCTAGACTCCGAGCCGTGTGGCGCTCCCTGATTCTTGTCATCCTGTGCTTCGGGTGCATCAAGCAAGCGGCGCAGATCGCCAACCCAGCTCCCGAGGGCGGAGGCACGCTGAGCTGCCGCGAGATCATGGAGACCTGCGATAGCGCATGCACGCAGCCGTTCTGTCTGCACGGCTGTACGAACCAGGGCACGGCCGAGGCGGCGGACCAGCACGAAGCGCTGCTCGGATGTGGCGAGCGCAACGGCTGCATCAACGAGGAGTGCATGCGCGCGAGCTGCATGGGCGAGTTCGAGACCTGCCAGGGCCTCGCCGCCGGCGCCGAGCCGACCGACCCGAACGCGCCCGCGGATCCAGGCGCTCCCGCGCCGCCGACCGAGTAGCGCCGTAGCGCGACTGACGCCTGCGACGCGAACGCGCGGTGCGCACGCACTTTCCAACACTGCGACCGATCACTTCGTGAACGTCCGCGACAGGCTCGCGGATTTTCCGGCTTCGATCTCGACGGCGATCGTCTTCGCGATCCGGTCCTTGGGAGACAGCAGGGTGATCTTGTGGCTGCCCTCGGGGAGCGACAGCGTCTTTGGCGTCATCATGCCTGTGTTGCGACCGTCGACGTAGATCAACGTGGCCGGGGTGCTGTCGACGCTCAGCTTGCCGGCGCCAGCGCCCTTCGTTGACGCCGCGCTCGCCGCGCCGATCTTCATCGGCTTCGCCGCGGCGATCGCGACGACCCGGGTCTCGGGCTTCTCGATCTTCGCCTTCGCCGGCGTCGGGGCGAGCTCGGCCAGCGCAACCTGTTTCGCGCGCTGCTTGTCGGCGGAGCGCTTCGCTGCTGCGCGCTTCGCGGCACGCCGGCTCGAAGCGCGATCGCTGCTTGGGCGCGCGGCAGGCGCACGTGCGACCGCGGGCTCGAATTCGATCGCGGGCTCGCTCTCGATCGCCGCAACGGTCTCGACGCGCGGTGCGAGGGTCGGCTGTGCCTTCGTCGGCTGCCACAGCGAGTCCTTCGGTACGCCGTGGTCGTCGGCCGCGACCGGCTCCGCGGAACCGACCGGTTCTGGCGCAGGCGCGGAGGTCTGCACGATCGCGGGTTCGGACGTGATCGCGGGCGGCTCGGTCTTGTCCGTGACGAGTCGATACACCCCGAGCGTCAACGCGATCACGCCGAGCGCGACGAACGGCATCCATAGCTTCGCGACCCACTCCAGCACCTCGGTGCCGAGCGATCGCGCGGGGGCGAACGGCAGCTCGCGGACGCGCATCGTGTCGAGGTGCTCGGGGTCCGGCGCCTGGTAGTACGCCGGCGGCTGATGGGGCGCGGGATAGTCCGGGCGCGGGGGCCGGATGGCGGCCTGGGGCGGTGGCGGCGGAAGGGGCGGTGGCGTGGGCTGGACGACTGGGTACGCCCCCCAGCCATGCGGCGGATCCACGGTGGTGGCGGCGTCGTCCGAATAGTCGGAGTGCAGCGGGACCTGCGGCGGAGTCGCGGCGGGCGCGCGGCGGCGGGGCAACGCGGCGATCGCGGGACCGCTCGGCTCCAGGCTCGCGCCGTACCGCGCCGGCCGCGGGCGGGCTGGCATCTCCGCGCCGGGGCTGCGGCTGCGGCTGCCGAGAAGCTGGTTGATCGCGGTGTTCTCTTGCTTGGGCATGGGGACTCCGGCGTTGCCTTCCGGT
>JAYUYE010000663.1:0-9217 GCA_043752985.1 Myxococcales bacterium | reverse complement strand
CGAGGACCTCCTCGAGATCCTTGCGTCCGGTCGCCCAGCTCATGTCGGAGATCTCCTTGCCGCGGAGCTCCTCCATGATCCGGCGCTCGACGTAGGTGGTGAAACCTTCGTTGAGCCACAGATCGTTCCACGTCGAGTTGGTGACGAGGTTGCCGGACCACGAGTGCGCGAGCTCGTGCGCGATCAGCGAGACCAGCGCACGATCGCCGGTGATCACCGTGGGCGTCAGAAACGTCAGCCGCGGATTCTCCATCCCACCGAACGGAAAGCTCGGCGGCAGCACGAGGATGTCGTAGCGGCCCCAGCGATACGGGCCGTAGAGCTTCTCGCCGACATCGATCATGGCGTCGACCTCTGCGAACTCGTTCGCCGCCGCGGCGACCACCGACGGTTCCGCGTAGATGCCGGTCCGCGTGCCGATTGCCTTGAACGTCAGGTCACCGACGGCGAGGGCCATCAGGTACGACGGAATCCGCTGCTCCATCGCGAAGTGCCAGCGGCCATCGCTGCCGGCAGCTTCCGGGTTCTCCGCGCTCATCACGGCGCGCAGGCCGTCGGGAACCGCGACGTGCGCGTTGTACGTGAACCGCACGCCCGGCGAGTCCTGCAGCGGGATCCACGTACGCGCGAGGATTGCTTGCGACTGCGTGAACAGCATCGGCTTGACCTTGCCTGCCGTGCCCGCGGGTTCGACCCACAACAGCGCTTTCGCATCGGGCGAGGTGCGGTACTCGATCGCGACGCACGTGTCCTTGGTCGTCACGGTGAGCGCACGGCCGAGACGACCGACGACGGGACCGAGCGTGAACGGGAGCTTCTGCGCCGAGCCGCAGTCCTTGACGCTGTCGATCGCCAGCCCGTCGGTGTCGACCACGACCTCGGTGGCCGCGGGGTCATGGCGCTCGAGAGTCAGCAGGGCCCTGCCGGTGAGGACCTTCGTCTCGAAGCTCACGAGGAGCGTGAGGTCGAGGTGCTTTACCGCGACCTGATCGGGCCGCGACTGCGAGTGCGGATCACGGCGGACGATCGTGGTTGGCTTCGCGGATCCCGAGCCAGCAGTCGGCTCGGTCTTGGCCGGTGCGCGATCGCCCTTGCAGCCCGCGAGCGCGATCGAGATCATCAGCGCGGCACGGAGGATCACTGCGGCTTGCGCTCCATCGTCGTCAGCATCTCGGTGAGGAACCGCTCGATCTGTTCGGGGTGCGGAATCTGGCACTCGCCGCTCTGGGTCAGCGTCGACTCCCACTTCCAGTAGCCGGGTGGCTTCGGCGGCTCGGGCGTCTTGCGCTTCCAGTACCAGAGCCGTGCCTCGCGGACGCCCGGCGGATACGGCGTCGCGGCGAGCCCGTAGTCATTCGTCCACAGATAGAACCGCGGCACGACATCTCCGGAGATCTTGCCGAGCTCGATGATCCGCAGGAGCCTGGAGTCGGGCTTGTCGACGAACGACTGCAGCGCGGCATACGCTCGCGTCGCGCACGCAACCGCCTCGGGTCGCGCATCGGCAGCGTTCGGGTCAGCCTCACCCGGCGCGGTGACGCCCTTCTCCGGGTAGAAGCCCCACAGGACTTCCTCCGGGTACTTGATCTCGGCGGTACCCGTGTAGGGCCAGTACTCGGCACCCGTGAGCTGGAAGCCGTTCATCGTGAACGGCTGCATCCGCTGCGCCGGAATGGTCAGCCCTGCCTGCGTCTCCAGGGAGGGCGCGCGGGATGCCTGCTCGGGCGCAGGTACCGACTTCGACGAGCAGGCGGCGAGGACGAGGAAGGCGACGAGCGCGAAACGCATCGGCCGCTGATAGCACGATCAGCTCAGGGGCGGACCAGCTCGTACTCGTTGGCGGTCGAGCTCCGGAAGAACCCGCGTGCCGTGCAGGCCGTCGCGTTGACGGTGCCGCCGGTCGCGGTACCGGTGCAGTTCGGAGCACCGGCGAGCGAGCTCGTGCCGAGTGCGTGGCACTCGTTACCGACGTTGTCGGAGTCGATGCAGATGCGCAGCGGCGCCGAGACGCTGATGTTGCCGACGCCGTCGGTGGTCAGCACCGCAGCGCACGCCCAGCCGTCGCTGATACCGGTCGCGCGCGCATCGAAGGCGAACCCGAGGCAGTTGAAGGTATCGACCACGGGCATGCCGTAGATCTGGGTCATGCCGGTGAACGAGGTCTTGATCACCGTGGTCGCGCCGGGCTCGCCCTGGCACAGCGCGCCGGGCGGCATCATCACGTTCGGATCCGCTTCACACACGGGCGACGCATTGTTGCCGCCATACGTGTCACCCGCGGTGAAGTCACTGAGGCCACCTGGATTGACCGCCGCCAGCGAGCTCACCGCCGCCTCGTTCGCCAGCATGGGCGTGGTTGTCGGGACGATGTTCGGATTGATCGCATCGCAGAACCCGTCTCCATTGGTATCGACGACGAGCGGCTTGGTCGTGTCGTCGAACACGTAGAGCTGCGCGGTCGCGATGCCTGCGTTCGCGATGTAGAGCGTCGAGTTGAGCGTGCCGGTGTTACCGAGGTCAGCGATCCGTGCGCGGAGCTCGAATAGCTGAGGCACGGCCTCGCCATCATTGGGAGCATCGGGACCGATCGGATCGAAGTCGCGGCTGCAGAAGTCCGCGCTCACCGTCCCGACCACTGGTGGCTTGGTGACGCGGACGTTCGGGGGATCGAGCGATGAGATCGGACCGACGTTGTCGAGGATGACCTGGAAGCCGAGTGTATTGGAGGTGCCAACGGTGTCCTCGGCGCGGACAACGATCCCCGGCGAGACGAGACCGGCGAGCGGCGCCGTGTTCATGAAGCCCTGGAAGTTCGGCTGCCCCGCCGTGATCCGCGTGAACACGATCGTCTGGCTACCGACCGTGGCGCGGACATCCATCACGCCGTCGGGGTCCTCGACCTTGACCTCGATGCGAACGGTGCCGCGGACGATCGTGCCGGCGGTCGGCGTGATCAGCGTGATCACCGGGATCGACTCACCGAGCGGCCCGTCGATCCGGGCATCGATCATCGGTGCATCGAATGGAGCATCCAATCCGGCGTCGACTCGAGGTGGGGCATCGCTGCCGCCAGGCGGCCTGAACGGATCTTCGCCTCCGCCACAGGCGGCGACGAGGACGAGCCAGAACGCAACTCGGACCGAACGTGTGTTCCCCACGACCAGATTGTCCCCCGGTCTCGTACGCGGGGGCAACAACCGTGGAGTCCGACGGACTCTTAGATCGGTACCAGTCCGAAGACCTTCGTGGCGATGATGATCGCGATCCCGACGAGACTCTCGCCCGCGATCAGGCCGGAGGCGACCGGGACCGTGTAGCTGTCGAACCGCTTGAACTTGCGGCGGATCACTTCGGCAGCGACCGCGCCGAGGAACATCATCAGGCTGTTCGAGAACGGGACGATCATCGCGATCCCGATGCCCAGCGGCGACGGGATGTAGGCTTTCGCCGACTTCGACGCGTACTTCTCGACGATCGTGAGACCGACACCAAACATGAACCCCACGGCGATCGCGATCTGAGCGCTCGGGTGCAGGCCGCCGATGCCGTCGACGAAGGCTTTCGAGACGTTCGCCCACACGACGCACGAAGGTGCGGGCCATTCGTCGCTGCCGAGAACCTTGGGGTCGATCAACAGATCGAACATCGGAACGATCAGCGCGGCGCCGGCGAGCACGCCGAACAGCTGGGCGTAGACCTGGTGGCGCGGCTTGGCGCCGAGCAGCCAGCCGGTCTTGAGCGTGGTCAACAGATCCGCCGCGTGCAGGCCAATACCGCCGGTCACGTTTGCCGACATGATGTTGCCGGTCAGGTTTCCCGGCGTGATCGCGCCGTAGATCATCTGCGTCACCGGACCGAGCGCCTTGGTCGGCGTCACGTCGGTCTCGCCGGTGACGCGCGAAGCGATGAATCCCATCAGCACGGCGAGCGGTACCGCGATCACCGCCGCGTAGATCGGGATGTCGAACATCAAGTACATCAGCGCCACGATCGGAGGGGTCAGGAACATGCAGCCCGCGGGGAACCACCACTCCGGTGCTTCCACGGCGCCGATGCCTTCTCCCTGGCTCAGTCGCTTGCGCTTGTCGAACATCGCGCCAATTCCGGTGAACGCGCGACCGAGACTCTTGTAGTCGAGAGCGAACGAGGTCAGGCCCGCGCCGACGAGGATCGCGGCACCGGGCCACAGCGTCCACGCGATGATGCCGGTCGAGCTGACCGGCTTGCCGTCGATGACCTTCACGAGCCCATGCTGAAATAGCGCCGGCGCGATCAGCGCGTAGGTCACGAAGCCGCCGAGGAGCAGAGACCAGCCCGTGCGGAACGACATCAGCGCGCCGCCACCGAACAGCACGAGCTCGGTCTTGATCGCGATCGACCACTTCACGAGGCCATGCCCCATGATGCTGAAGCCCGGAGCCCACTGCGATGGAATCAGGTGCCACCACTCGCGAAGGAGCGTGAGGACCCCGGCGAACAGGCTCGAGAGCAACAGCGCCAGCCCCGCGCCCATCCCCTTGCCGGTGCTGACGGTATGGATCGTGCGGATCGTCTCGGCGGTCGCCGTTCCGGTCGGAAACGGCAGCGCCTCCTTGTTGATCAGCTGACGCTTGATCGGAATCGCGACGAACACGCCGAGCGCCGCGATCAGGCCGAACCAGGCGATCATCCCGATCTGACTCGGACGCACGGTCGTGATCATGAGGAGCGCGCCGAACGCCGCCGCGTTGCCGCCCGCGGTCATGTAGCCGGCCCCCGAGGCCACGGTCGTCAGCGCATTGTTCTCGAGCACGCCGAGCGGGCGGCGGATGATCCGGAGCTTCTCCAGTACCTTGAACGTGGAGAACGCGAGGATGCAGGCGGTGAGCGTGACGCCGAGACTCCAACCCGTCTTGAAGAACACGTAGATGTTCGACAGGCACATCACGCCGCCGATCAAGATCCCGACGATCACCGCGCGCACCGTGAGGTTCGGCTCGTCCGGCTTGTATGTCTCGCGTAGCCACGCTGCCTCGGCGATCGTTCCCGCGTCCTCGACGGGCAAGGGTCCAGTGGGCGCAGCACCCGCGACCGCGGTCGCGGCGGGGATCTCGGAGGACGGCACGGACCGCCGACCTTAGCTGCCGGTCAAACGATCATCAACGCGGCGACGGCGCAGACAGCCGTTGACGCTTCGCAGCATCGTGCGGTAAGTCGTCGCCCGTGCGAATCTATAGCGTGTTGGTGGTGCTGGCGGCGGCGGCAGCAGCTTGTGGGCCCACGGCAGGCAACGGCAGCGACGGTGACGACACGATGATGCCGACGGTCGATGCGGCGGTCGGCACGCAGGTCGATGCCCCGATGACACCCGGCGGCGGCGCGCCCGGCAGCACGTGCTCGTGCGACGCGGACTGCGCCGACGACGGCACGCACGAGGGTGTCTGCATTTACGGCGTTTGCATGACGAAGGCCTCGGGCGCGTGCGCGTCTGGCGGGTCGCAGACCGAGTGCCCGACGGGCTCGCGGTGCTGGACGCTCGACGGTTCTGACGCCGGCCCGCTGTGCTGGCCCGACTGCGCCGCGCACACCTGCGGCACCACCGGCGCGTGCGATGCCGATGGCTCGTGCTCGCCGTCGGCCTCGAGTACGTGTGATCCGACCTGCGGATCGGCGTGCGGATGCACCGCGACCTCGTGTGGCACCGGAAACCGCTGCGTGATGAACGAGTGCGTCCCCGACGTGATGACCGGCGGAGGCCCCGGCCCGGGCCCGGGTCCGGCGTGCGCGAACCTCCCGGCACGCGATTGCACCGGCACCACGTGCGGTCAGCTCGTCACGTTCAACCCGCGCGTGTCGACGGCGTGGGACGACTACGCGATCAACGGCGAGACGGCGACGAACCAGTACCGCAGCTACCTGCGCAAGGATCTGATGATGCTCGTCTCGTACGCGACGTCGGTTGTCTCGTGCAAGGCGGCCGCGTGGACCACCGGCAACGGCGGCACCCTCGGCCTCGGCGACATGAGCGAGTCCACCGGCGCGATCCCCGGCACGTCTGTTGGTAGCCCGGGTCACCCGGCCGGCACGCACGTCAACGGCAACGATATCGACCTCGCGTACTACCAGACCGGCACGGCGAACAACCGGCTCCGTCCGATCTGCAACAACATGAACGGCACGCAGGATGCGCAGCACTGCCTCGCGGAGCCCGACAAGCTCGACGTCTGGCGCCACGCGATGTTCCTCGGCACCGTGTTCGAGAGCCCGCGGACGCGTGTCGTCGGCGTCGACGGCAAGGCCGGTCCGCTGCTCGTCGCCGCGATGGACCAGCTGTGTGCCGACGGCTGGCTCAGCGCCGCCGCGTGCAACAACGCGGTCCTCGCCTACGAGACGACCAACATGAACCAGGGCTGGTACTACTTCCATCATCACCACAGCCACATCTCGTTGAAGAGCACGTCGAGCTTCCTGCCCGGCGACGATGGATGCTTCGCTCCCGGTGGCTGCGCACCGACGAGCGGCAAATCACTTCCGCAGCGACCGAGCCGCCTGCACCGCGTCCGTCCCGTCGCCGTCCAGTAGCGCTCAGCACCCCTTTGTACGCGGTTCGCAACAGCGGCCACCCGAATCGCGGTCCCCTGACTATCTTGAATCACTCGTAGAATCCGATTCACGTGCAGTTGTCAGACGGATGAGGCAAGGTAGCCACCCTTATGGAGACCCAAAACATGACCACCAACGATTCAGAGACCGCCACGGGCGGCGCCGTTGGCCGCTACGCCGAGCTGCAAGCGCTCGTTGCTGGGATGGCCGCTGACTTCGAGAAGTTCTACAAGGACGGCAACAAGGCAGCCGGCACCCGCGTTCGCAACGCGATGCAGGAGATCAAGGCCTTCGCTCAGACCGTCCGCAACGAGGTCACCGAGCTGAAGAACGGGCCGACCAAGGAGTCGGCGTAAGCCATTCGCCTGGCGTGAGCCGTTTGGCGGCGTAAGCCGTTTGGCGGCGTAAGCCGTTTGTTATCGCGCGCGGCACAGCGTGACGGCGGGTCTCCTCGCAGTAGGATGCCCTCCTCATGCGCCGCTCGCTGCTCTCGCTGATCACTGCTGCTGCTGTCCCTTGGCTCATCCCGGGGCTGGCAATGGCACAGGCGCCGGAGGGGCAACTCTCCGAGCCGCCCGCAGCGGATCCGTCGCCCTCACCGGTAGCGGATCCGGGTGGCGGGATGCCGGCGCTTCCGCCGATTCCCACCATCGTGCCCGAACCATCGCGCGGCGCCGAGCCCGACGTGGCACCGGCCGATCGGCCGGCTCCGGCGGGACTGCGCCTGATGTTCTCGGACCTGACCGTGTTTCGCTTGAACCCGCTCGGGCTCGAGACGCGTGCGCGGTTCGGGTTCCAGAAGCGGCTCTACGCGTCCGGGAAGGCGATCACGCGGAACAACTTCGCGTTTGGTGGTCTGTATCCCAAGCTCAACCCGGCGAGCGCGCACCTCGGCCTCGGCGGCGAGATCCAGCCCGCGTCGATCTTCAACCTGCGCGCGTTCGCCGAGGTCCAGAAGTACTTCGGAACGTTCGGGATGTTGCAGTCGTTCCCGACTGCGAACGCGAACTACTCCGATCAGACGCTCAAGGATCTGCGCGACAGCGACACGACGCCGCCGCAGACCGCGACCGTGTTCCACGCCTCGATCCAGCCGCTGCTCCAGCTCAAGCTCGGACCGATCGCCGTGCGCGGTCTGTTCCAGTTCGACTACTGGGACTTCAAGGTCCGCCCCGGAGACACCGTCGCGTACGAGGCAACGTTTGACACGCTCCTCCCCGACGGCGGCTGGACGCTGTCGATCGATGCCGACGTGCTCTACACCGGCCGCAAGAACACCGCGATCGGACTCCGCTACAGCCACGTGCATCCGTTCTACAACTCAGATCACTTCGCAAGCGACGCGGAGCTCGAGGCATACGACGGCGAGAACATGCACGACCGGCTCGGCCTGTTCGCCGCGTACACGCTCGCCGATGCCGGACCGTCGACGTTCAACAAGCCGACGGTGATCCTGATCGCGTCGTGGTACCTCGACCATCGCTGGCGCACCGGGGAGCCCGGCATGCTGCCGTCGGACGCGCGCGCGGACGACTACACGTCGCGCGCGTTCCCGTACTTGCTCGTCGGCTTCGCGTTCGAGTCTGATCTGCTCGCGATCAACTGAACACCGCGTGCTAGCGTTCGGTCGATGCAGCCCGAGTTCTGGAAGTCGCGATGGAACGAGGGGAAGATCGGGTTCCACGAGGGAGCGGCGAACGCGTTCCTCGCGCGCCACGCGCTACGGATCGGCGACCGTCGCCGGGTGCTCGTTCCGCTGTGCGGTAAGTCCGAGGACCTCGCGTTCCTCGCGGCGCACAATCACGAGGTGATCGGCATCGAGCTGGTCGAGGACGCGGTCCGCGCGTTCTTCAGCGAGCACGACGCAAAGCCCGAGATCACGCGTCACGGTCGACTCGCGATCTACACGGCAGGTGCGATCACGATCATCGTCGGCGATCTGTTCGACGTGACCGAGGCCGATGTCGGCGCGATCGATGCGATCTACGACCGCGCCGCGCTGGTCGCGCTGCCGCCCGAGATGCGGCGCCGCTACATAGATCACCTGCACATGCTGGTGCCGGCGCGCACGCAGTCGCTCCTCGTCACGTTCGAGTACGCGCAGGACAAACGGCCCGGCCCTCCGTTCTCCGTTCCCGAGGCCGAGGTCCGCACGCTGTTCTCCTCTGCCGAGCTGATCGACGAGCGCCTCGCCGAGGGTCCGCTCGCCGAGGCCGGGCTATCGCCGATCGAGCGCTGCTACGTCGCGACGGTAGGCTGAGCGCATGAAGCAGCACGCACCGGCGACGGAGCGCAACCGCGACGCGATCCGCGACGTGCTCGCGCGCGAGCTGCCCGAGGCCGGCACGGTGCTCGAGATAGCGAGTGGCAGCGGCCAGCATGCGGTCACTTTCGCCCAGGCGTTGCCGGCGATCACCTGGCAACCGACCGATCCGGATCGCACGTCGCTCGCGAGCATCGCGGCGTGGCGCGACGAGGCGGCGTTGTCGAATCTGCGCGCACCGCTCCTGCTCGATGTCACGCAGGAGCCGTGGCCCGTCGAGCACGCGGATGCGATCGTCTGCATCAACATGGTGCACATCGCGCCGTGGGAGGCCGCCCTCGCGCTGTTCGCGGGCGCCGGTCGACTGCTCGC
>JAYUYE010000662.1:0-3808 GCA_043752985.1 Myxococcales bacterium | reverse complement strand
TGGCCGCGATCGAGCTTGCGGTGTGCGGGTTACCGACGAGGCCGTTTGCGTTCGCGGTGTTGATCGAAGCGGTGCGCGCCTGCTTGACCAGCTGCTCGCGGAGCTGCTGCTGGAGCGCGGGATGCTCGTCGAGGTGCGCGAGGACCTTGTCGCGGCCCTGGCCGATCTTGGTGCCGGCGTAGGACCACCAGGTGCCCGACTTCTCCATCAGACCGAACTTCTCCGACGTATCGACGAGCTCGCCGAGCTTGTTGATGCCCGTGCCATAGAGAATCTCGAAGTCAGCCTCGCGGAACGGCGGCGCGAGCTTGTTCTTGACGACCTTGACCTTGCACTCGCTGCCGATGGTGTCATCGCCGCGCTTGATCGCCTTCTTGCGCCGGATGTCGAGGCGGACGGAGCAGTAGAACTTGAGCGCGTTGCCACCGGTGGTGGTCTCGGGGTTGCCGTACACGACGCCGATCTTCTGGCGGAGCTGGTTACAGGAACCACCACGGAGCGATCCTGCGATTACGGCTGCTTGCGTAGCCTGTTCGGGTCGTCGATGTCGTCGATGTCGTCGATGTCGTCGATGTCGTCGATGTCGTCGATCTCCTCGATGTCGACGAAGTCGTCGCCTCCCGCGTGAGGATCCGCCGGCCACTCATTCGCCCGCGCTGCGATGGTGAGCTCCGTCATTCGTCTCTCGATGAAGTTGCGATAGTGATCACGAGGCTCTAGGGGGAGGGCGGTGGCGCTAGAGTCTTCAAGGTGGTCTCCGTGGACGCAACCACCCGCTTCGTCGCGCCGCTGCTAGTCGGGCCCGACACGCACAAGGCCCAAGCGCTCGCATTGGACATGGCCCTAACGATCGCGGAGATCGCAGACGGCACGCAGCCGGTGATCGCTGCCGGGAAAGTCGCGAAGGAAGAGGAGGATCGGACCAAGCGCGAGATTGAGATCCTGCGCGACGTCCAGCATCCGAACCTGATCCGCATGATCGACCACGACAAGAGCGCGGCGCCGCGTTGGTACGTGATGCCGGTGATGCGACGGGGGACACTCAAGGACACGGGGACGAAGCTCACCGGCGATCTACCCGGCGTCGTGAATGGCATGATTCAGATCGCAGACGCACTCGGCGCACTGCACTGGTATCCGAGACGGACCGTGCATCGCGACGTGAAGCCGGGAAACATTTTCATCGACCAAACCGGCGCATGGATCCTCGGCGACACGGGAGTTGCGTTCCGCGAGGACGGCGCGGATCCCACAACCACGCGCCCGGTCAGCAAGGATTGGTTCCCTCGCTGGTACGACGACGAACTCGGACACGCTCCTGTAACCGACATCTACATGCTGGGCGCCGTCGGATTCTATTTGCTCACCGGACAGATGAAGCCGCTGGATCCGACCTTCGTGACGAAACCTAAATTCGATCTTCCAGTGCTGTTCCCGACGACGCCCGGAATCCGTGAGGTGTACAAGCTGCTCCTCTCCGTGGTGTCCTCTGATCCGGAGAAGATCAAGATTCGGGAGGGCAAGGCGTTCGCCGCTGCTTTGAGAGAGCTACTGCCGATCGTCACTGGAGACGCGGCTCATGCGCTTTCGGTCGAAGTCCAGCGCCTGAGGGCGGAGCCCAGGCAGCTCGTCGCGTACAGCAGTGAGCACATGGTCAGCGGCCCCGTGCAGGCGTTGAAGCACATGCCCGTCTGGTTTCCGATCGGGTGCGATCACCTTGTTGTGTGGATCACGACCGATCACTCATTCTCGGTGGACATCTGGGACTCTGACGTGACAGAGGACCCGCGCTCGTCGGGCGTCCTTATCGCTGGGAAGATTAACCGCGTGCCGGTTCCGCCCGAGCTACGAGGCCGATGGGCATTTCTCCGCATGAGCGGCATCGATGGAGCGAAGACCGGAACGATCAAGGCTCTGAGCGTCTTCGCATCGGGGGTAGCAGAACCATCAATCAGCGACGGACCGCGCGGTGCATCGATATGATTTTCGCGGCGAATTGCGGCGCGACGGGATCACTTCCTGCGCGCTGACAACGCCCTGCAGGTGCAATGCCTGGTTCGACAGGTTTTCAACCACGAACCCTCGTTCGGACTTACGTTGATCGCATGGCTCGTCGTCGTCCCCACGGAGAACATCACGCACGGCGGATCGCGAGTCTCATTCGACGTGAGGGGCGGCAGCTCCACGCGGCCGTTCGTTTGCGGCGAGACATCGACCGACAGTTGGTAGCGGCGCGGCGTGGCGGGATCCCATACAAGGCAATTGCATTCGAGATCCAACAGGAGAGTGGGACGCCGGCAACGGCTGAGGAGCTCGAACGTATCGAGATTCGCGTTCGCAAGCGCGCCTCGGTCGCTGCGCGTCGTGCTGGCGTGATGGGTGCTCACACCTCCGTGATTGCTCAGGACGGCGATACGTCCAAGGATGGCGATCGAAAGGTAGATCCCATGAATCAAAGCCCTCTCCCTCCGTACCGCCGCCGCACCGTCGAGATCGACGAGTGGTTCGAGCCCGCGCCTCCAGTCTGCGTTCCTCCTTTGGGGGCGCCCGACGAGCCTATCGAGCGCGAGCCGGGTCTTGGCAACCCTCGCGACTACGACGACTCGGACGAGTAGTCATGCCGCGCGGACCGCTACAGATCCGTCGGGCCCCGGATTCGCTTGGCGAACTGCCGAGCCAAACCGTCGTCGATCCCGGGCTCGCTCGCTTCGTTGCGGGGGACCGTCGTGGACCACCTCGGTGTGTCGTCTGGCGTGGTCGAGAACACTGCGGGCCGACGGTTCGTCTTCGAGTGCGAGCTCCACCCTGTCGTTGGGGCGAGATCACCGCCGTGGTGTCAACGCTGCCTCGTGACGCTCGGAGCAGGGTGGTCGTCGGCACCGACTACTTCGCCGCCGCCGCCGATCATCGGAGTAACCACAGTGACTCGCCTCGTTGCCGGATATCGCGATGAAGTCGTCGTCGCTCATTACGACGTGCTGGAATCGAGTGCTGGCAGCTCGCCGGCTGCCGGCAACGGACCACGGAACCTATTGTTCGTCGCACAACGGGCTCGATGGCATCCGGCCATCGAGAGATGTCGTGTCGAGGCTTCGCCAGGGTCTCGCCGCTGCGGCTCGCGCAGTTGGCGATCTTCGAGCTGCGCGCTGCGAGGTCCGCGAAGCAGTGAGCGCCGCGCGCGCCGAGGGCGCAGGCTATCACCAGATCGCGGCGGCGATCGTGACGCCCAGAGGTGACCTGCACGCGACAACTCAGGCGCGAACCCTCAGGTTCTGCGCTCGTGCTCACCCACGCATGAACTCAATCTTCGTCTCCGTGCAGTAGGCCAGCACCGTCTCGTTGATGAACTCGCTGCCGTTGTCCGTGTCGAAGCCACGTAACGGAAACGGCATCGTCGTGCGCAGTCTCGTCAATGCTTCGACGATCAACGAGCCCTCGCGTACGGCGAGCGCGACGCACTCGGTCCAGCCGCTCGCGATGTCGGTGAGCACCAGCGTGTGAGCGAAGCTGCCGGCGACATTCTCGCCGCCATGAGACACGAGGTCCGCTTCCATGAAGCCGGGCAGCGGATTGTTCCAATCGCCGAAGGTCCGCACGGGAATGGAACGCCGGATCGCCGGCCTCGCACTTGGCCGGGTCTGCCGACCGTCGACCCGTCCCCGAGTCCATTCGGACCACCTCGCGGTTTGCGCGGGTAGTGCGCCGCGTCGAGCCGTCCGCCGCACTCGCACCCCGCGACGCGGACCTTCGCAGCGAGGTCGATGTCGAACTTCAGCAGCAGTTCGTAGAGTCTGGAATCCTGGAGCAG
>JAYUYE010000661.1:0-3811 GCA_043752985.1 Myxococcales bacterium | reverse complement strand
TGCCGCACCACGCGGCGCAGATGACGCCGTCGGGCGGGGGTCCGCAGATGACCCCGGGTGTCGCTCCGCAGATGACGCCCGGCATGCATTACACCGGGATGCCGATTCACACGGCGTCGTCCGGGATGCAAACCGGGTCGGGCACGGGCATGCCACTGGCCCCGAAAAAGTCGAAGCTCGGTGTGATCCTCATCGGCGGTCTGGCAGCCGCGGGGATCGCCGTCGCTGTGCTCGTCGGGATGCGCAAGGGCGCTGGCGAAGCCGAGCCGACCGCGGCGCCCGCCGGCGACGTGAAGCCCGCCGATCCGACCGGCGACAAGACCGTGCAGCGGCCCGACCAGGACACCAAGGCCGTGGAAACGACCAAGCCGGCCGACGTCGCCAAACCCGCGGACACGACGAAGCCCGCAGACACGACGAAGCCCGCGGACACGACGAAGCCGGCAGATACGACGGCCACGGATCCGACCAAGCCGGCCGACACGACGAGGCCGATCAAGAGGCCCGTGAAGAAGCCGATCAAGAAGCCGGTCGTCCAGGGTGATGATGACGCACCGATGTGATGGGAGAAGCCTCGTGAACGTACCAACCACACTCGTCCTCGCGCTCGCGCTCGCCGCAGGTACGGCCCACGCGCAGGCGCCCGCCCCGATCCCCGCCGCCGATGCCGCGCTGTCCGAGGGACGCCGGCTCTACGATCTCCAGGAGTGGGATCAGGCGATCGTGAAGTTCAAGGAGGCGTATCGCCTCCGCGCCGACGCGCCATCGCTGTTCAACATCGCCCAGTCGTACCGACTGAAGGGTGACTGTGCGAATGCAGCGAGCTTCTACAAGACGTTCAAACGCAACTTCCCCAAGGAGAAGAACATCGACAAGGTCGACAAGTTCATCTCCGAGATGGAGACCTGCGCGAAGAGCGGGATCAAGCCTGCCGAGCCGGTCAAGACCGAGCCCGTGAAGACCGAGCCCGTCACGGATCCGGTCACCGACCCGGCCGTTGCTGAGGTCTCGAAACCGATGCCACCGCCCACGAAGAGTGGCGGAGGCATGAAGCTTTTGGGGCTCGGTGTTGCCGGGGTCGGCGTGATCTCGCTCGGCGTGGGCGTCATGTTCGGGGTGCGCGCGAGCAGCGCCGCATCGGACGCGGAAGCGATCGAGATGGGCCAGCCGTGGCAGCCCGAGCTCGAGACCCGCGGTGAGAAGGCCTCGAAGAACTCGAAGATCTTCCTCGTCGTCGGCGGCGCCGCGATCGTCACCGGCGGCGTCCTGTATTTCCTCGGCGCGAAGAAGAGCCAGGAGAGCAGCAGCGTGACGTTCGTCCCGACCGAGGACGGCGCCTCGTTCGCATGGACCGGCGGATTCTGAGTTGCGGGCCTCACTCTTCCTCCTGATCGTCGCAGCCACAGGCTGTTACAGCCCGGGGATCCAGCCGTGCCAGCTCGCGTGCTCGGCGAACCGCGAGTGCCCCGACGGCCTCGCGTGCAACATGCAGAACGCGTGCGCCGCGACCAGCACGGCGATGTGCAACGAGCTGCCGATCGATGCGCCCTCGTCGAACACCGTCACGATCGAGGTCCGCGACCGGACCGGCGGCCCGCTCGCGGCGGTGGTCGTCGTGTTCACGGACATGGCGGGCGCACCGATCGCGGAGATGCCAACCGGCCTGGACGGAAGGGCCACGGCGGACGTGCCGCCGGGCGGCAGCGCAACGGTGATCCGCATGGTGCCGCGTCCGGGGACCGCGTCGGGGATGGACCTCCACGCCTCGACCTACCTCGACCTGTGGCCAGGGGCGCACATCATCTCGCAGGCCGAGATCGACCAAAGCATGCAGACCGTGACGTTCCGGCTCCCGACGTTGCCGACCGACCCGAACACGTACAACGTGTACACGAGCTGCACCGGCGCCGTGTCGACGTCCGCGCAATCGGTCGAGATTCAGGTCCCGATGCGCTGCCCTGTGTTCGACGCGATCATCACGGCCAGCAGCACCACCGTCCCGCCGATGTCGTTCGCCGCTGTTCTTCCGGCGCAGACCGGAACGTCGATCATGGTCAACCAAGCTGCATTCAAGCCGCTTCGCAGCGTCTCGGGGACGTTGACCGGAATGCCGGCGAATGCGGCGGGCCGGACCGTCAATGCCTCGGGCTGGGCGACCCCCGGGCTGCCGACCTCGAGCCGTGCACTGGTCTCGTCGTCTACGAATGCGACCGGCTCGGTCGGTCCGTTCATGTTTCCGGCGGACGCTGGCATCGAGATGCAGTTCGTTGCCACGTATCAGCCCATGTCCAGCATCCCGGCGCTCCGGCAGGCCGTGTTCGACCGACTGCCGGCGAGCTCGACAGTCGTCAGCCGCGACTACAACGCAACGCTGTTCCAGTGGGTCGGGAATCCCGTATTCGACGTCGGAAGCCGACGCTTGACGTGGCCGTTCTTCAAACCGACGACGACCACACCGGCCACGCCGACGTTCTTCGCGGCCGTCGTGACGTATAGCCACGATCCGAACATGTCGTCGATCTGGCGCATCGTCGGCGACGCATCGCGAATCACCACGAGCGGTGGTCAACAGTCGATCACGTATCCGGACCTCCCGGGCCCCCGGGACTTCGAGCCGATCAGCTCCGACGTGGTGGCGAACAGCGAGAAGATCACGCTGTTCGGCGTCGAAGTCGCGGCGGAGAAAGAGGTCCGCGAGATCCTCGAGCCCGAGGGTCCGGACCTTGGCTACTTCAAGATCCCGACGCTTCTCCACATGACCGTGTCCATCGGACAGTAGTCTGTGGGCTCGCTGATTCCCGTAGGGGACGGACCCGTCGCGCGCTGCAAGCTGTGCAGCAAGACCGCGGTCGGCCCGTGTGCGCGCTGCAAGGCGGCGGTGTGCGGCGACTGCTGCGAGCTGACCGACGGCGGAGCGACCACGTTCGCCCTCTGCCTGACGTGCGTGAAGCGCGGCGGTAGCACGCTGATGCCTGCCTGGCTCGGACTTCTCGGCTGGCTCGCTCTCATCGTGTTGCCGCTCGCTGCCATTGCGGTCGCGCTGCGGCTGCTCCTCCGGCACTGATACGCTGTGATCGCGTGACCGAGAGCCTGCTGCAGACGTTCGGGCTCTTCGGCGGCGCGTTCGTCATCGCGTTCGTCGCCGGCATGTTCCCGCTCGTCAGCATCGAGCTGTTCCTGGTCGGCGTGTCCACGCTCGTCCATCCGAGCCCCGGCGCGATCGCGCTGCTCGTCCTGCTCGGAGCCATCGGCCATCAGATCGCGAAGACGTTCTGCTACTACGCCGGTGAGGGCATGCTCGCACTGCCCAAGGGCAAGATGAAGGCCCGGGTCGAGAAGGCGCGCGCCCGGATCGAGCGCTGGAACAAGCGACCGAAGCTGATCATGTTCTTCGCGTCGACGGTCGGGTTCCCCCCGCTCTACCTCATGTGTTTCATCGCGGGTCCGCTGATGAAGATGCGGTTCTGGCAGTTCACCGCGATCTGCTTCTTCGGCCGGATCGGCCGGTTCGCCGTGATGATGATCGTCCCACAGCTGATCCAGGGCTGATCGCATCGCGAGGCTTGTGTCGCCCGGGGGATCCGTGCGAACGAACAGACATGAGCGAACATCTGACCGACTTCCAGGGCTCCGTCGAGGCCGCGATCACGACCGCGATCCAGAACAAGATGCCGGACGCAGCCGTCGAGGTCTCGGGAGGTGGTGGTCACTGGCGCATCGGCGTGGTGTCGACTGCGTTCGCCGGCAAGAGCATGCTCGAGCAGCAGCGGCTCGTGCTCGGCGCGATCAAGCACCTCATCAACGGCGCGAA
>JAYUYE010000660.1:0-9223 GCA_043752985.1 Myxococcales bacterium | reverse complement strand
TCGCGGTACGCGCGCAACACACGAAAGTCGTGGTCGCGCGGACCCGCAGCCGCTAGCTGGCGACGAGCACGACGATCAGCACGACGATGAGGAGGCCGACGACGATCGCGGCGATGATCTTGCCGCGCCCGCCCTTCATCTCCCCGATCAGCGCATCCTCGGAGACCTTGACCATGCTGCCGGAGGCCTTCGTGCCGCCCTTGCCGTCGACCGCCGACATCATCTGCGTGCCGCCGGTGCGAAGGCTGTACTTCTCCTTGTCACCGCGAGAGATCGAGCCGTCGTCCTTGTAGCGCTCGTCGATCGGCAGCGAGTCGGCCTTGTCGCCGCTGGCATCCTTGCCGGTCTTCTCGCGCTCGTCGGCCGCAGCGACCGCGGCCTGCGCGTCGAGGTCACCCTTCTTGAACCACATGGTCTCGCGGAACTTGCCCTTGGAAGCCGGGTCCTCGCCGGGCTTCTTCTTTCCGGCGGCGGCCGCCGCGGCTTTCGTCACCTGCGGCCCGGCCACGACGGGCGCAGCGAGCACCGGTGCGGCAACGACGGGTGCGGCGACGATGGGTGCAGCGACGATGGGTGCAGCGACGATGGGTGCCGCCGCGACCACAGGCGGAGCGACCTTCGCGATCTGGGGTGCAGCAGCGTTGACCGCTGCCTGCGCACCGGCCATGGCGGCGGACGACGATGGCACGGTCGTCGGCGGGACAGACCCCGCCGGCGCGGCCCACGGGGAGCGCTCGATCGGCAGCATCCCAGGCTCGGCGAGTGCGGCAACCGACGACGCGGCCGCGACGGCGACGGGAGCCTGCATCGCCGGCGCCTGCATCACCGGCGCTTGCGCGGCGGGAGCCTGCGGCGCGAGCGCCGCGGGCGTGACCTCGCCGAAGCCGCCCGAGAATCCGATCGCCGTTGCCGAACCGACCTTGCTCGGCGCAGCAGCGACAACCACCGCCTGCGGAAGAACGGGCGCTGCCGGCATCTGCGCCGGCTGCACCGCACCGACCGAGAGTGCGTACTTGTTCACTCCGAGCAGCGTCTGAACGAGCTCGGCCTTGGGCCGACCGGCCTTGCCCGTGGTCTTCGGATCGGACTCACCGCGCGCAATACGACCGACCTCGTCGACGAACTGCCGCACGGTCAAGAACCGCTTGGTCGGGCTGCGATCGAGCGCGCGCATGATCACGGCTTCGACCGGCGCGGGAACGGGCGCGAGCGACGAAGGCGTCCGGATCGAGGCCGCGGCGTGAGCGCGATGGATCTCCTCGACGCTACCCGCGTGCACCGGCGACCCCGTGAGCACGTAGTAGTAGAGCGCGCCGAGGTTGTATAGATTCGAGCGCTGATCGACCGGCTTGCCGTCGACCTGCTCGGGCGCGACGAACTCCGGCACGCCCGGGACCTTGTCGGTTGTCGGGACGGGCAGCGAAAAGTTGATCAGCTTGATGTCGGTGCCGGCGAACAGGATGTTCTTCGGGGCGAGATCGCGGTGGACGACGCCGACCTGCGCGGCCTCGATCAACGCCTCTCCGATCACCTCGATGAGATGGGCGGCCTGGTCGGGCGCGATCGGACCGCGGGCGGTGATCGCCTCGGCGAGGGTCTGTGCACCTTCGATCAGCTCGAGGGCAACCCAGGTCTGGTCGCCGCGTTTGCCGGATCCGAGGATCTTGGCGACCCCGGCACTCTGGACGCGCTCGAGCTGCTTGAGCTCGCGCTCGAGTCGCTGCGCCACTCCAGGCAGGGCCGTGACCGCAGCGGACACGACCTTGACCGCCACGGCAGCGCCAGTCTGCTTGTCCCGCGCTCGATGGACGGTGCCCGTGCGGGCGCCTCCCAGCTTCTCGCCGACGTCGAACCGGGCGCTGAGGGTGTCAGCGCCCGCGGTTTGCCCTTCGAGGGGCACCAGTCGAGCGGCGTCGACCGGGCAAAAGTTCGCATCGTCGCTGAACTGCTTCTGGCACTTGGGGCAAAGCTTCATCGCCACGTCCCTCTAATTCTGCGAATCGTAAGGATAACCTGCAGAGAGCGCACGTTAGCCTGGTGCCGTCGCCGCGTCGAGCGACGTTGACAACCACTGCCTGCGGACGCTAAAAGCCCCGGTCTGCCCCAGGGGTCGGAACGGAATTCCGCCCCCCTCTCCGGGCCTCGAGGATCGTCATGGCTTCCAATACCAAAGCGACCACCGTCAAGCGTAAGAACAAGCAGGAGAAGGCGGGTCGTCGCCGCAAGAACAAGCTCGCGCGCAAGTCGACGAAGTCGAACGTCGAGCTGTTCGCAGGTCTCGGCGAGCCCGGCACCGCCGCGCCGCGCCGCTAACGAACAATCACGGTTCTCGCTGCACACCGCGATCGGATCGTGGTGCGCAGGCGTTCGCGCGTTCGAACGGTGCTGATCGCTTTCCGGTAGTCCGCGTGTCGAGCTCCGCGTCGCCAAGCTCGCGGGTTCGCGCCTGCGGCGACTAGCCCGGATCGGCGGAGACGCGGTCGACCGAGTAGACGCCCTTGATCCGCGAGAGCGAACGGATCACCTGCTTGAGCTGATCGAGATCTTTGACCGACGCGTGGAACGTGTTGACGGCGCGCCCATCCTCGGTCACGCGGCAGTGGGCCTGGCTGATGTTGACGCCCTGATCGCTGAACGACTGCGAGATGTGCGCGAGCAAGCCCGGTTTGTCGGAGCACAGCACCTGGATCGCGACCTCGTGCTGGGTCTTGCCCATCCCGTCCCACTCGACGTCGATCCGGCGCTCGGGATCGAGATCGAGACCCTTGTCGCAATCCTTGCGGTGCACGGTGACGCCACGGCCGCGGGTGATGAAGCCGGTGATCGGATCGCCAGGCAGCGGTGAGCAGCACTTCGCGAACCGAACGAGGATGTCTTCCTCGCCCGCGACCTTGATTCCCGACGATGATGTGCGGCGCGTGACCTTGCGCAGCAGCGTCTTCAGCATGCTCTCGGCCTTGACCGGAGTCTCGTCGGCCCTCTTCGCGAGCTCGGGCAGTGCCTTCTCGAGAACCTGCTGGGTGGTGATCTTGCCGTAGCCGATCTGGATGATCAGCTCGTCGACGGTCACGCACTTGAGCGCCTGCGCGGCGCTCTTGAGCTGCTTCTCGGCGCGCGACAGCGTGGTGTTGTTCTTGCGCAGCGCCTTGTCGAGGAGATCGGTGCCGAGCACGATCGCCTTGTCGCGCTGCTCCTGGCGCAGGAGCCAGCGGACCTTGGTGCGCGCGCGCGCGGTCTTGACGAGCTTGAGCCAGTCCTTGTTCGGCTTCTGGTTCGGGCTCGTGATGATCTCGATCGTGTCGCCGTTGCGGAGCTGATAGCGGAGCGGAACGATCATGCCGTTGACGCGCGCGCCAGAGCAGTGGTCACCGATCGAGGAGTGCACCGAGTACGCGAAGTCGATCGGGCAGCTGCCCTTCGGCAGTGCCTTGACGTCGCCGCCCGGGGTGAACACGTAGACCTCGTCGCCGAACAGATCGATCTTCACCGACTCGAGGAACTCGGTCGGATCGCGCAGCTCCTTCTGGCTCTCCATCAGCTGGCGGAGCCAGGCGAACTTCTTGTCGTCCGGGGCGATCGGCTTGCCTTCCTTGTACTTCCAGTGCGCGGCGATGCCGTGCTCCGCGACGAGGTTCATCTCGTTGGTGCGGATCTGGACCTCGATGCGCTCGCCGCGCGGACCGATCACGGCGGTGTGCAGCGACTGGTAGAGGTTCGGCTTGGGCAGTGCGATGTAGTCCTTGAACCGGCCGGGGATCGGGGTCCAGGTCTGGTGCGCGACGCCGAGCGCCTGGTAGCAGTGCATCTGCGAGTCGGTGATCACGCGGAACCCGATCGCGTCGTGGATCTCCTCGAACGGGCGCTGCGTGCGCTTCATCTTCTGGTAGATCGACCACAGGTGCTTGGCGCGGCCCATCACCTCGCACGGCACGCCGAGATCGTTCATCTCCTTCTGGATCAGCTTCTCGACCGAGTGAATGTATTCGAGGCGTTCGGCGCGGCTCTTCGAGACGTCGTGCGCGAGCTGCTCGTACTCGCCCGGGTTCGTGTACTTGAACGCGAGGTCCTCGAGCTCGACCTTGACCCACTGGATCCCGAGCCGGTTCGCGAGCGGCGCATAGATCTGCATCGTCTCGGCCGCGATCCGCTCCTGCTTTTCCGGAGGCAGGTGGTTCAGCGATCGCATGTTGTCGAGGCGGTCGCAGAGCTTGACGAGGATCACGCGGATGTCGCGCGCCATCGCGAGCAGCATCTTGCGGAAGTTCTCGGCCTGCTGCTCCTCGCGAGTGGAGTACGGAAGCTTGCCGAGCTTCGTCACGCCCTCGACGAGGAACGCGACCTCCTTGCCGAACAGCTCGCTCAGCTGCTCGATCGTCGCACTCGTGTCCTCGACGCAGTCGTGGAGCAGGCCGGCGCACACGCTGGCGACGTCGAGCTTCAGCTCCGCGATGATCTGGGCGACCGCGAGCGGGTGCGTGACGTACGGATCGCCCGACTTGCGGGTCTGGCCGTCATGTGCCTGCGCGGCAAACTGGTACGCCCGGCGAACCAGGGGCAGGTCGGCGCTGGGGAAGTAGCCGGCGACCTCGGAGAGAATCTGATCGAGCTGGTGCATCGTCGCGCGCGGACCGCCGCACTTCCCAGGCTACCACGCGGCGCGCGGACGTCACTCCGAGGCGACGTGATCCTGGAACCGCCAGACGAACTCGAAGGCCTCGCCGGGGCGGCGGACGACCAGGCGGAGCGTGCGGACGTCGGCGTGGAACAAGTCACGCTGATAGAAGACGAAGTCGGCCTTGCCCCGGAACACCGACAGTGATCCGAGGGTCTGGCGGCGCTTCCAGCCGTCATCGTTGAGCGCGACGATGTCGCCGAACTTGTTGCGCTGTGCGGTCTGGAGCTCGCGATCCCACATCGTGGTCATCATCTTCGTGCGCGCATGCTCGACCGATTCGGGGATCCACGTGCGGCCGCGGTCGTCCTCGAGGGAGACCGTCCACGAGTTGAGGTCGGCCCACTCCTGCCACTTGTGATCGATCTGGACGTGAAACCGCAGCCGATCGCGCGACACGATCGTGAAGCTCGCCTGGTTGAACAGCGGGTACTTGTGGTTGTGGAGGACGCTGGCGCGCTGGCTCGTGGCCGCAGGATCCGGCGCGTCGAGCTCCATGTCGCCGCGCACGATCGTGATCTTCTCGGAGCTGCGCAGGGTCTCGTTCGGACGCGCCATCGGGTTGGGCTGGACCGCCTCCCCCTTGAACGTCCGCGTGCATCCCGCTGCCGCCAGGACTCCCACGACCAACGCGCCGAAAGCCCTCATCGCCCCAGGGTGGCCCACCGAGCTCGCCGCGTCAATTGCAACGCTACTGCTGTCGCAGCGTCTCGGTCGTCAGGGCGCTCGACCGACCAACCGACGGGCGTGCGCCTCTGCCTCGCCGTTCCCCGCGACGACCCCGGCGAGCTGGGCCAGCGGGTAGGGAACGTCGGGCCGATCGACTGCCCCGTACCGGCGCGTCAGATAGATCGCGCGCAACAGCGCGTACGCACGTTCGAGCTCGTCGTTGACGATCAGGTGCCGGTACTCGTCGTAGTGCTCGAGCTCCTCGATCGCCTTCTGCAGCCGGCGTTGGATGACCTCGGGAGCGTCGGTCGCCCGCGTCTTGAGCCGCGATGCCAGGGTGTCGAGGTCGGGCGGCAGGATGAAGATCTTCAGAGAATCTTTCGGCCAGCGCTTCGACAGCGCCGCCCCGCCCTGCCAGTCAACATCGAAGATCATGTCCTTGCCCGCGGCGAGCGCGGTCTCGACCGGAGCCTCGGCGGTGCCGTAGCGGTTGCCGTGGACGTACGCATGCTCGGCGAACTCGTGGCGCTCGATCATCTGCTGAAAGGCGTCCGTCGAGATGAAGTGGTAGTCGCGACCCTCGACCTCGCCCGCGCGGGGATGGCGCGTGGTGTGCGACACCGAGAACTCGAGGCCCGGGTGCTCGATGAGCAGCCGGCGGGTCAAGGTCGTCTTGCCCGCGCCGGACGGCGAGGAGACGATCACCAGGACGCCACGATCGATCACAGACGCATCATACATCCGAGCACTGACCTCATTCGACGTTCTGGACCTGCTCGCGCACCTTCTCGAGGACAGCTTTGCCCTCCACGATGGCGGCGCTGATCTCGCTGACGGTCGACTTGCTACCGATCGTGTTGAGCTCGCGGCCGATCTCTTGGACCAGGAAGTCGAGGCGGCGGCCGGCGGCAGCCTGGCCGGCGATCAGCAGCCGGGCCTGATCGAGGTGGCTCGCCAGCCGGACCAGCTCCTCGGTGACATCCGAGCGGTCCGCGAGCAGCGCCACTTCCTGCGCGAGCCGCGTCGGGTCGACCGCGCCGATCTCGCTGGGCTCGAACAGCTTCTTGATCCGCTCCTGGAGCCGCTTCGTCAGCTGCTGCGGCAGCGTCGAGGCGACCGTGGCGATCTGCGTGCGCAGCGCGGTCAGCTCGTCGAACCGCGCGCGCAGCTCGACCGCCAGCGCCTCGCCCTCGGCGGCCCGCATTGTGTGGAGCTGGGCCAGCGCAGCGTCGAGCGCCGGTAGCACCGGCGGCTCCTCATCGGAGCGGTCCGCAGAGATCACCACGCCCGGCTGCGCGAGCACGAGCGCGAGATCCGGGCCCTCCATGCCGAGCCGGTTCGCGAGTGCCGCGAGCATCCGGTGTGCGCTGTCCGCCGCGGCCGGATCGATGATCACCCCCGCGGGTGCACCCTCACGGCCAATGTGGACCGAGACCGCGATCGCACCACGCTCGATCGCAGCGCGGATCCGCGTCGAGACGGCTTCCTCGGTCGCCGGCGAGAGCGCAGCACCGCGCAGCTTGAGGTCGAGGAACCGATGATTGACCGCGCGGATATCGACCGTCGCGCGCATCCCAGCCTGGTCGGCGACGCCACGGCCAAAGCCGGTCATGCTCCTCACGCCGCCTTGATATCACGGGGCCAAGACCAAGATAGAGTGACGACGTGTCGACCCGGCTGATCGCGATCGCATGCTGCGCGGCGAGCATGCTGGGCTGCGGCGACGATCCGCCGGCCCCCGCGACGATCCGGTTCCTCCACACCTTCAACCCTGACGAGACCGAGCTGTTCAACGCGACGATCGCGGAGCGCGGCCTCGCGGTCGACTCGTCGCTCGTGCCGTTTGCCCGCGGCCAGCAGGTGATCAGCGAGATCCTGGCGGCTCGGACCGGGTGTCCCGACCTGATCCGGATCGACGCGACCTGGCTGCCTGGCCTGCGCCCGCAGCTCCTGCCCGTGCCGCCTGCCCTCGCCGCGCTCGACTGGACGCCCGAGGCCGCCGCTCTCGGCCAGCTCGCTGGTGCCTGGTGGGGCGTCCCGCAGGCCGTCGACGGCCTTGTCGTGATCCGCGACTCCGCGAGCCCACCGCCTGCGAGCGCGAGCATCGCGGATCTGATCGCGGCCGCGCGTGCCGCACGCAGCGAGGATCGTCGCTATCCGCTCGGACTCCGCGTCGACGGCTACTGGCTCGTCCCCTGGCTGCGCGCCGAGGGTGCGGATCTCGCGGCCGGCGCGATCGACGGCCCTGGTGCCGCGCGCGCACTCGCGAGCTTCGCGGCCGTCTTCGGCGACGTCGCCGCGCCACCGCCGCCATCCGGTAGCGAGGCGCCCGACGAGCTCCGCCGCTGGAACACGCACGAGGTCGCTTACTGGATCACCGGCCCCTGGCAGCTCGGTGCGCTCCGCGATCCCGATCGCGTCGCGGTCAGCTCGATCGCCCAGGCGCCGCGTGGCGGTCAGCTACTCGTCGTCCCTGCCTGCGCGAAGCATCCCGATCTCGGCTGGCGCCTCGCGAACGAGCTCGCGAGCCTGCCGGTCGCGATCAAGCTCGCCCAGGCATTCTCGACCGTGCCGACGCGAACCTCCGCGCTCGCCTCGGCCCCGCCCCTCGCACGCGCGGCGTACGAAGCGCTGCGCGGCGCCGAGATGCTGCCGCGCGTGCCGGTGACGCCGCTGCTGTTCGATGACTTGAACCCAGCGATCGCGGCGGTGGTCGCGCGCGATGCGACGGCGGAGGAGGCGATCGAGGGTGTGCGTCGCGGGTGGCAGCGCTTGGTGCGGAGCGCTCCGTGATGCGCGCTCCGTATCCTGCAGCTCCCGGCGTTCCTGGCGGCTCCCCCTCCCCGCACGAGCGGACGGCACACGCGCAACCGGCACACCCGCAAACGGGAGAAGCCCCAAACCTTCTCTGCTCTGCGGCCTCTGCCTCTCTGCGATTAACGGCTCCGGGTAGCGTCGATCCGCGAACGGAGTGCGCATGAGCGAAGCGGCACGCTCCAAGACCGCGAGCCTCCGGTGGCGCGTCCTCATCGTTCTCGCACTTGCCGCCATCATTCCCACGCTCATCGTCGGCGGCCTCGCCATCGTTCGCGCCCGCGACGACGTGCAGCGCGAGGTCATTCGCGGCGCCCTCGCCCATATTCGCGCACTGGGTGCCGCCCTCGATGGAACGCTGCAAGACGCTCGGCGCACCGTCGAGCTTGCCGCCGCGACGTGGGCGGACGCACCGGATGACGTGCAGAAAACGCAGCTGCTGCTGAAGCGGTTGCGGCGCGACGTGCCGATCGTCCATGCGCTGTCGATCCTCGATCCCGAGGGCACGCTGCGCTACGGCGATCCGGTGCCGGCGGGCGCGGACGTCGGGTCGCATAGCTTTGGCGGCTACGTCGGCGATGCGGTGCACGCGGAGGGGCGACCGGTGGTTCATCTCGTGGTCCAGGCGCGCGGGCGAACCGGCGAGCTGATCGGTGTGTTTGTCGCCGCGCTCGATCTCGGGTTCGTGCGCGATCTGCTCGCGGCGGCGCGGCTCGGCGCGGGTGCGCGGGTGAGCGTCGTCGACGGTGCGGGCGTGCCAGTCGCGACGAGCGATGGTGCGCCGGTCGGTACGACCTCGCTGGCGGGCAAGGATCCGGCGGTCACGCGCGCGCTCGCGTCGTCGGTGGAAGGCACGCTGTCGGCGGGCGGCTGGGTCAGCGCGTATCGCAACCTGTCGAGCTATCAGTCGCTGCGCGGCGTGCGCTGGGCGATCCTCCACCAGCAGCCGGAGGCCGAAGCGTATGCACTTGCGCGGCGTACCACGCGCGATACGTTGATCATCGGCGGCGTGGCGCTCGCGCTCGCACTCGCACTCGGCGTGTGGTTCGCGACGCGGCTGACGCGGCC
>JAYUYE010000659.1:0-3812 GCA_043752985.1 Myxococcales bacterium | reverse complement strand
GACCTCGGCGGTTGCGGGCCCCGCGACCTGAGCCGCCCCGGCGACCGCATCGCGGCCATCGCAGTCCTGGTCAATGCCGTCGCCGGGATTGTCCGGTGCGCCGGGGTGCAGCCGATCATCGTGATCGTCGCAGTCACCACCGCCGAGAATCTTCGAGCTGCCATCGCGGTCGAGGTCGAAGATCGAGCGCCACACACGCACGAGGTCGCGCCCCAGATCGCCGCGGGTCGCCAGCAGCTTGCGCTCGGTCGTCCCGGTGAGGCCATCGTGGATCGCGCCGATTCCCGTGCCGAGCGTGACCGCTGCTACCGCGGCCGCGATGTACGGCGAGACCCCGCCCGTCCGCCCGACGCGAACTGCGACACCGGCGAGCACGATCACGGCGAGCGTCGCGCCCGCGTGCGCGTCGGGATACCCGCTCTTGAGGAGGTTACGCTCGACCCACACGAGGGCGCCGATCGCGCCGGCGCTCGCGAGGATCACGATCGCACGCGAGGTCCGATCACCCGTGCGCATCACGCGCCGGCCGAGTGCGATCGCGGCCGCCACACCGATGACGATCAGCACCGGCAAGACAAACGGCAGCACACCGGCCAGCGGCAACGTCTGCGCGAACGCGCCGGAGAACAGCGTCGCGGAGACCGGCCCGCTGATCACGAGGCTCGGGAGCGCGACCACGAGCGCACCAATCCACCACGGCCGGCCGCGCGAGAGGCGCTCCGCACCACCGACGAGCAGCGCGACAAGCAGACCGGTCACGGCGAACAGCGGCACGAGCACGGCGGCCAGCGCGCCGCTTCCGAGCCGCGCCGATTCTATGCCGCCGATCAATGCGGCTCCCACCGTGTGCGCCACGAGCGTCCACGCGAACGAGTTGCGCGGGGAGCCCAGGGACATCCCCCCGATCAAACCACGCGCGCCGATCGCGGGCTACTTGCTCGGCGGATACTTCTGGAGCTTGCGCTGCAGGCTGCGCCGATGGATGCCGAGCCGGCGCGCGGCCTCGGAGATGTTTCCACCGGCATCCGAGAGCACGCGGTTGATGTGCTCCCACTCGGCACGGGCCAAGGACGGTGCCTTGTAGTCGCCCGACTCCGAGGCCGGGGGCTCGAGTGGCGGCGCCTCAGCACGTGCGAACGCGTTGATGATGTCGTCCGCGTCAGCAGGCTTGGACAGGTAGTACGTCGCGCCGAGCCGGACCGCATCGATCGCGGTCGCGATGCTGCCGTAACCGGTGAGCACGACGGTCTTGGTCGCGGGATCGATCTCGACGAGCGCCTTGATCAGCTCGAGGCCACTCTTGCCGGGCATCTTGAGGTCGACGACGGCGAGCTCGGGCGAGTCCGTCGTGGCAAACGCAACGGCCGAGTCGTAGTCCTGCGCGGTGCGAACCTCGTAGCCACGGTCGACGAACGCGCGCGCGAGCCGATTCCGGTACACCTCGTCGTCATCCACGATCAGGATCGACGTCTTGTCCCCCGACACGGGCATACTGCTCATGCGGGCTTGGATACCACTGCGGGCCCCAAGGATTCATCCGATCGTACGGATCGCGCAGGTTCCCGCGAGGAGACGTCGGTGGGGAGCCTCACGGAGACGTCCGTACCTCCACCGACACCCGAATTGATCTGCAGCGTTCCGCCGACGCCCTCGATCACGGCGCGCGCCAGGTACAGCCCCAGCCCCATCCCGCGGCCAGGCGCCTTCGTCGTGAAGAAGGGCTCCCCGATCCGCGCGAGGACTTCGGAGGGGATGCCCGCGCCCCGGTCGCGGATCGAAACGGTCAGCGTGTGGTCCTCGCGGCGGACGACGACGAGGACCGAGGCGTTCGGCGGCGAGGCATCCTGCGCGTTGGTGACCAGCGAACGGAGCGCCTGGCTGACCGCGCGCGGTGGCAAGTGGAGCGGTGCCTTGATGAGATCGCCGGGAATGTCGCGGTGAACAGTTGGCGCGTCACGGATGCCGACCACCGTCTCGGCGAGCAGCTCGCCGACCGTACAAACGGTGACGCTCTCGCCGACGGTGCCGGCGCCCTGCTGCATCTGATCGAGGATCGCGCGGCACCGGCCAACCTCCTCGCGGATCAGGCGAGCGTCCGCGGCGAGCTCGGGATCCGCCTTGGTCAGTGCGCGCTCGAGCTCCTTTGCGGCGAGCGCCACGGTTCCGAGCGGCGTCGACAGCTCGTGGGCGGCACCCGCCGCCATGGTGGCGAGCGAGGCGAGCCGCTCCTGACGCGCAGCGAGACCGCGCGCCTCCGACAGCTCGGTCTCGCGCTCTGCGAGTGCGCCCGTGATCCGGCGGAGGAAGTAGACGACGAACGCCGACGCGACTCCGAGCGCGACCCACATCCCGATCGCGCGGATCTCATCGGGAATCGAGAACACGCGGTCATAGGCGAGCAGCACACCGAATGCGACGAACGACAGGGCGACGAGCATCCACGTCCACACGGCTCGGAGCAGCACGGTTGCGAGCGCGATCTGGACGAGGTAGAGGAATCCGAACGGGTTGTGCGGACCGCCGGTGAGGTAGAGGAGACCGGTGAAGATCGCGATGTCGAGCATCATCACGAGCGCGATCTGCCACTCGTGCACGGTGCGCGCGGTCGCGCCCTCGCGCCGCCGATCACCGAAGAAGTACAGCTCGAGGCCGAGGTTTGACACGAGCCCGACGGAGATCACGAGGAGCAGGAACGTGATCGGCAGTGCGCCCTCGAGAAGAATCTGCGCGACGAGCACCGTCGCGGCCTGACCCGCGATCTGTGCCCAGCGCAGGCGAGCGAGCCACTGGATGTTGACCCAGTTACGCTCTGGGATCGCGGGAGGCGCCACGGTCGGAAGCTACCCCGAAAATGCCGAAGGGCCCCCCGCCAACGGGGAGCCCTCCTGCCGTTCGCGTGGAGAGATCAGCCGCCGAGGGTCTTCTGGCCCTTGGCGATCACCCACTGCTGGTAGTACTCGGCCGCCGGCGTACCCTGCTGGATCCGCTCGTTCGCTTTCTTGAGCTCCTCGTCGATCAGCGCGCTGAAGTTCTCGACCGGCATCGCGCCCGAGAGGAAGCGACCGTTGACGAAGAACGACGGCGTCGCGCCGACACCGAGCTGCTGCAGGTCCTTCATGTCCTTCTGGACGACCGCCATACACTCGCCCTTCATGTCGGTCTTGAACTTGTCGACGTTGAGGCCGAGCTCGGTCGCGTAGCCGACGACGAGCGGGCAACCGGCCGCGACGTCCCAGCACTTGCTACCACCGCCCGGTGCGGGCGGCGAACCAGGCGCCGCCTCGGGAGCCGCAGCCACCGCAGAGTTGTCGAGCTGGCGCTGCTTGAAGCCCTTGTCCCAGATCAGAGCGTCCATCTCCTTGGCCTTGCCCTGCTTGTTCGCCGCGCAGAACGCGAGGGCACCGGCCATCGCGTTGTTGGGGTGAACGACCATCTGCTTGGACACGATGCGGATGTCGTTGCCGTACTTCTGGCGGAGCTCCGCCATCGTCGGGCGAACCTTCTCGCAATACGGGCAGGCGTAGTCGTACGCCTTGACAAGCGTGATCTTGGCGTCGGCCGGGCCTTCGAACGCGTCGTTGTCGACGGGCACCGCGTAGGTCTTCGCCCGATCGGGCTCCTGACGCGCGGGGCGCTGCTGGCCTGCGCCGGCGCCGCCGCCGCCGCCGCCCTTGGCCAGCATCTCCATCATTTTCTGCTGGTTCTTGGTCAGATCATCGATCTTGCGCTCGAGGTTCTTGGTGTCCTGCTGGCACGCGGCCAGGGTCAGGCTCAGGGCGATAAAGACAAGCTTGTTCATCACTCGACTCCTT
>JAYUYE010000658.1:0-3817 GCA_043752985.1 Myxococcales bacterium | reverse complement strand
AGCTCGAGTCGCATCACCTGATCGCGATCGATCACTGCCCGCAGCTCGAGGTGGCGCTCGATGCAGCGCTCGCGCAGGTCGCTGCCGCGTCGCCACCGGATGGCGAGCTCGGCATCGTGATCGGATATCGCGGGGACGTCGCGGTCGCGGTCGATCGGCCGTGGCGTGGCGCGCCGGCGCTCGTCGGCAAGGCAGGAATCCGGGGCGTGTTCGCGGGTCACGAGGTTCACGGCGAGCCGGTGATCGAGATCGAGCGTGGCCTGTGGGGTGGACCGCGAACATTTGCGCAGGCGAGCGCGGCTGGTAACGCGGCGCTGATCGCGCGAGTCCGCCAGATCGTGGGCAAGGGCACGGGCAAGCTGCTCGAGCTGTTTGCCGGCTCGGGGAACTTCACGCGCGGCTTCGTCGAGGACGGCTGGAAGATCCTGGCGACGGATGCCGTGGCACCCGAGCTTCCGCTCACCGTCGAGCATCGCGCTGGTCCCGTACAGAACGTCCTCAACATGCTGCACGGTCCGTTCGAGGTCGTCGTGCTCGATCCGCCGCGGACCGGCGCCGCCGAGGCGATCGACGGCATCGTGCGGATGGCGCCACGAACGATCGCATACGTGTCATGCGATCCGGCCACGCTCGCGCGCGACGCAACCCGCCTGCAGGCGATGGGCTATCGCGCGACGGATGCGTGGCCGTTTGATCTGATGCCCCAGACCTCGCACGTCGAGGTCGTCATGGCGCTGGTGCGGGAAGACCGAACGAGCGCGTGATCTCGCGCGCCGCGGCGAGGTCCGCCTTTCGCGGGACTTCGATCGCGACGGTCAGCGCGTACGTGCGAAACAGCAAGACGCGGAGCACGATCGTCGCGCCGTCGGCGCGCCGCGCTTCGAGATCGAGCGCCGGCACGCCCTGGCGATCGGCGAGCACACGCGCGAGCCGCTTGTAGCCCTTGATCCGCGCGGTGACTCCACGCTCGATCTCGTCGGCGTAGACCTCGCGCGTCTTGGCGCGCCAGGCATCGGGGTTCGGAACCTGCGCGCGCGTGACCGCGAGGACGAGCCCGCTGTCGGTGCGGTACGCGGCGACCAGGGCCGGAGCGACGACCGGCTTCCAGTCGGCCCCAAGCGTCACCGTGGCCTTGGTGCGAGGCAGTGCGATCACCTCGGCGCCAGCGGGCATGGCCGCGCTGACTCCGAGTGCGATTACCAGCGCGTGAAGCCGCGCCACAACAGGATCACGCCGGCGACAATCGGGCCGACGTAAAGGGCGTAGTTGCCGCCCGAGCTGACCTGCTGCTCGCTCATGATGAAGGCGATGAGGCCTGCACCCGTGAGCACGACGCCGACGCCCATCTGGATCCAGCCGGTCTTGCTGGTGTCGTCGATCTGAACCTTGGTGCCCGGGGCGGGCTTGGTGTCGCCGTCCTCCGCGCCACCCCGCAGCAGCGCGTGGACGACATGACGTTGATCGGCCTCCGTCGCGAACCAGTCCCGCGGGAACGCCATCGCCTTGTCACCGATCTCGACGACCAGCACGGGTGCCGAGCGATTCCACGGCACAGAGCGGCGCAGGAAGTAGACCGCGCTGATGTCACCCGGCGTGACCTTGACTGGCCGCGCCATACAGAGGCCGCGCGGCAGGATCACGTCCTTGTCGTTGACGACGATCGTGCCGGCGGGGTGCAGGAACGTCTGCACCAGTTCCCACGCGTTGAACGCGCCGTAGACGATGAGCAGAACGCCGACCCACACGCCGACGGTGCCGAGCTTCCACACGAGCAGGCTGCCGAACAGGAGGCCGAACACGGTCCAGCCAGCCGCGTGCTGGCGCGAGACCTCGAGAGCGATTTCGAGCGGTCCAGACGGCCGCTTGTCGTCGTCGCTAGGCGCGTCGCCATTCTCGGGTGAGCTCGCTGACGCGGGCTTGGATCTCGTCGAGGGGGACATGGCCAAGGCGCCGGTTTACGACCACCTCTTGTCCATCTACCACGACGTCGGTGATGGCGCGAGGCGACAGCGCATACACGACGTTCTTTTCCAGCGCCTGGACCGGCCACAGCGACGGATCGTCGAGATCGAGCGCGACGAGGTCGCAGCGGAAGCCCGGCGCGATCTTGCCGACCGGGAGCCGCAGGGTCTCTCCGGCCGTGCTCGTGCCGAGCCGAAAGCAGGTCTCCGCGTCGATCGCCTGGCCGTCGGTGCGGTGGACCTTCTGGAGAAGCGCCGCCATCCGCATCTCGTCGAACACGCTGACCCGGTTGTTGGAACAGCCGCCATCCGTGCCGAGCCCGACCTTGACCCCCCGCGCGCACAGATCGACGAGATCGGTGACCCCGTCGCCGAGGAACATGTTCGAGCCTGGGCAGTACGCGAGCGAGCCGCCGCGCTCGGCGAGGAGCGCGCGCTCCGACTCATCAAACCAGCAACCGTGCACGGCGATCATGGTCGCGAGATCGACCGGTAGCGCCGCGACAGCATGCAGCGGGCGCATGCCGAACCGCTCGAGCGACTGGTCGACCTGGTAGCGCTCCTCGGCGAGATGGATGTGCCACGGCACACCCGCGTCGCGCGCGCACCCGGCCCCTGCCTCGATCATCGCGGGTGTTGCGCCGTGCTGGCTGTGCGGCGCGGGCTGGATCGTCGTGAGAAACCGCGTGCGATCCTGATATCGCCGCGCGAGCTCCTCGAAGTGGGTGACCGCTTGCGGAATGGTCTCGCGATACGCGGCCGGAGCGCCGTCCCAGTCGTAGAAGCACCGCGCGAGCACGATCCGGATCCCGAGCCGACGCGCGGCCTCGATCGTCGCCGACGCGTGCTCGTTACCCTGCGCGTTGAGATAGTAGAAGTCGCACACGGTCGTGACGCCGTGCAGCAACATCTCGCCGAACGCGAACAGCGCAGCCGTCCCCATGTCCTCGGCAGTGAGTCGCGGCGAGTACTTGTACAGCGCCTGTTCGCGCCACTCCAGGAAGGGCAGGTCGTCGCCAATGCCCCGGAGCAGCGACTGGAAGCTGTGGTTGTGCGTGTTGACCGTGCCCGGCACCATCGCGCGCCGGCTCCAGTCGATGCGGCGTGCACCGGCAGCTCGCGGATCGGCGAGCACGGTTGCCGGATCACCGACCGCGACGATCGCACCATCGATCGCGAGTACCGCGGTGGCCTCGCGTGCGCGGTCGGTGATCGCGCGATCGGCGGTGATGAGGACCGTGTCGCTCATATGGCTTCGGAGATCGAGGCGAGGTGGAAGTCGTGCGTGCGCAGGGCAGGGACGCGCATCCCGCCGGCGATGATCGCCGGAGTCAGGGCATCGCACTTCGTCAGCATGTGCACGGGAGATTCGTTGAACCGGAAGTTCATCACCGGGGCGACGATCGCGCCGTTCTCGATCAGGAACGTTCCGTCGCGGGTCAGGCCGGTCAACAGGATCGTCTGCGGATCGAGCGATCGGATGTACCAGAACCGCGTGATCAACACGCCGCGCTTGACGCCCTTGATCAGCTCGTCGCGCGTGGCCTTGCCGCCCTCGAGGATCCAGCCTTCGGGAGAGCCGGTCGGCGCGACACCATTCTTCTTCGACCAGTACCGGCCGTACGTCAGCCCGGTGACCTTGCCCTTGTCGATCCAGCGCGTCGGCGCGAGCGGAACGCCCTCGCCGTCGAACGGGGTCGCGGTCAGCGCGGTGTCGGTCGGATCGCTCTTCAGCGTGATCGTCTCCGGGAACAGCTTCTCGCCGACGCGCGTGCCGCCGCCGGGCTTCGAGAAGAACGAGCGTCCCTCGTCGGCGCTGCGGGCGCCGAGCTGCGATGCGAGCTCGCTCGTCAGGT
>JAYUYE010000657.1:0-3817 GCA_043752985.1 Myxococcales bacterium | reverse complement strand
ACGTCTACATCGCGCAGCCGCCGCTCTACCGGATCGATCTCGGCAAGCAGACGTTCTGGGCGCTCGATGACGGGCATCGCGACCAGCTCCTCAAGGAGCACGCGAAGAGCAACTCCAAGCCGAGCATCACGCGGTTCAAGGGCCTCGGCGAGATGAACCCCGACACGCTCAAGATGACCACGCTCGATCCGAAGTCGCGCCAGTCATTGCGCGTTCGCGTCCCTGCGAGCGAGCAGCTGGCAACCGACCGGACGATCTCGGAGCTGATGGGCAAGGACGTCGCGGCGCGGTTCAAGATGATCACCGAGAACGCCGCCGAAATCGGCGACCTCGACGTTTAGCGATGGCGCTCGACATCATCGCGGAGCTCGAACGCCTCGTCGATGCACTCGATGCAGAGGGTGTCGACTACGCTGTGTGCGGCGGCCTTGCGCTGGGAATTCTCGGACATCCTCGGATGACGAAGGTCATCGACGTTCTCGTGCTCCGCGAAGACCTCGAGAAGGCGCTCGCGATCGCGAGCCAGCAGGGATTTGATGTGCCCGCGAGGCCGATGGTGTTTCGGGCGGGGCTCCCCGAGGAGCAGCAGATGCACCGACGATCAAAGCTCGATCCCGAGACAAGTTCGCTATTGCCCGTGGATTTTCTCGTCGTGTTGCCGATCTTCGAAGACGTGTGGGCGGGACGGATAGGCGCCAGCTATCGCAAACGAACGATCAAGGTCGTCTCGCCCGAAGGACTTGCTACGATGAAGAAGCTCGCGGGCCGCCCGCAGGACCTCCTGGACATCGCCGCGCTGGAAGCACTGCATGACGGACGAAAACTCTAGACAGGTGGATATGTCCGCGCGGGCGGTCGAGAACCGCATCGAGGACCTGCGGCAGCTCTACCGCTTGATGCTGTCGCTGCGCGAAGTCCGACTGCTCGGTCCCCTGAGCGAAATCGCCAGGCCGAAAAGCACGACGCCCTGATGGCACGAGGCGGGAGAATCTTGCGCTTCGCGGTCGGGGGATTCGCTTTGTGGATCGCCGTGCTGGTGATCGTCGGCTTCGCGTACGGCGGACGCGCGGGTGATCGCGTCGCGGCGCGGATCGGAGACTCGCTCGCGGCGACAGGCACCGTGGAACACTCGACTCTCTCGCTCGTACGCGGGCACATCGAGCTGACGGGCCTCGCGGTCCGCAAGGACGACATCGGTCACCTCGCGATCGACATCGGCGACATCTACTGCGACCTCCCGCCGCTCGGGATCGCGCTCATCGATCGCGAGTGCCGCGACCTCGTGATCGACAAGGTCCGGCTCGAGGTCTCCACGCTCGCGGTGTTCAAGTTCAAGAAGCCGAAGCGCAAGCCGCTGCGCGCGCGCCGGGTCGAGATCAACGACGCGGTGCTCGCGTTCTCGCCGAGTGCGTTCCTCCCCGCGCTCGGCAAGATCGAGATCAAGATCGACTACGTCGAGGCCGGCCCCACCGTGTTCAAGACGCCGATGTCCTGGATCTTCTCGATGAAGGAGCTCCGCGCCACGCTCGACGTGCCGGGCGACATCGTGATCAAGCTCCACTACAAGAACGGCATGCTGAGCGCATCAGGTGGTGTATTTGGCTCCACCCCCGTCGATCTGCCGTTCGCGATCCCGGTCACCGCCGAGGGCGACGACGCGCAGGTCGAGATCAAGAAGCTCCTCGAGCTCGGCAAGCAGCTCGCCGAAGATCTCGTCGAGCGGCGCGCGAAGGACTGGCTGAAGTCGAAGCTTCCCGCCGAGCTGCCGTTCTAGCGTTTCTCACGGCAAACCCCGCACACGCCGTGTAGGATCTCGCGATGTCTGGCGGCGGGTACAAGGAGCGCGACGTGGAGGTCCCGCGGGCGCCCGCCCCGGTGATACCGAAGCTCTTCGAGGACATCCATCTCCCCGCGCCGGTACCGGTGGCCGAGCCTGCGCACGGCCTGGGACCCCCGGATTCGCGCGCGCTGCTCGACTGGATGGATGACGCTCCGGCAGCGGCGCCGCCGAACCTGCTCGGCTTCGTTCACACCGAGGCGAGCCGTGCTCCGATCCAGCTGAACCCGAACGCGCCCCGCAAGCCGATGCCTCGGGGTGGTCCTGGCCCACAGCTGCCCGCTGATGACCTTGCTCGAGTGGGCGACACGATGGAAGCCCAGCGGCTGCTCACGTCGAAGGACCTCAAGAGCGGCGACCACGCAAACCAGGCGCTGCAGATCCTGAACGACGTGCCCGAGGAGCAGCGCGGCAAGGCGATCGACGGACTGAACGAGCAGGCGTTCGATAACCTCCTTGAACGAGTCCCGCACGGCGACCGCGAGAAGTTCGAGAAGCTCGTCGAGGCGTCGAAGGATCCGAAGCGCAAGCTCAAGCTATGGGCCGAGTTTCACAAGTCGCGTGCGCGCAATGATCTGGGTCGGCGCAAGGGAGACATCGGAGGTGAGGATCCGTACGTCAAGCAGGACGTGGATGACCTCACGCGCGAACCAGGAGCGCCCGAGCGGGAGCATGAGGACATCGATGCGGGTGAGGAGATCGACCGCACGAACAGGCAGCAACACGCTCATGACCGGCACAATCAGCGCGCGAAGTCAGTCGTCAAGACGCATGAAGAGGTTGATCAGGAGATGGAGGATCTCCTCGCGAAGGCGGAAGCGAAGCCGCTCACGTTGGCTCAGGTCGACGAGATGCGAGAGCGCAAGGATCTCGAGTACGAGATCGAACGTGACAACAACCTGAACCTGACCTCGGAACGCAGCGTCGGTCTGAGTGGAGACATCGTCACCTGGGAAAAGTACGAGCTCGAGCTGGTTCGCACGACGCTCGCGCGTCTACCCGATGCTCACGCCCGCAATCGGAAGGCTCTCCACACGCTGCACAGAAAGCCCTCGCCGCACCTGATGGCGCAAACGGGGGGGGCCTACCAGAACGGGCAGATCGACATCACCGACTGGGGCGCATCGAGGGGAGGTGCCGGCGTGGGACACGCGGGTGACTCGCGTGAAATGGTGAGCGATCAGTTCCGTCGCGAGCACGGAGACAAGATCAATCCACTCGAGCACGTACTCACGCACGAGGTCGGCCACTCCGTGGCGGACAAGGACAAGAAGGCGTTCGAGAAGTTCAAGAAGGCTGCAGGCTGGCAGGAGGTTGACGTCGATGCGCTTCGCAAGGACAACGTCGATGAGGCCAAGATCGCCGAGCTCGAGAGCGTCCGCGCCGACCCCAACAAGGCGCAGCTCAATATCGGCAGCGAGAACAGGGCGTATTCGCCGATCCCGGGACAGCAAACATTCTGGGGTCTCGACAGGACTGCGATTCCTGCTGCGCCTGCTCCGGTGCCGACCCAGCCCGACGTTGCACCACGTGACAAGTGGGGCTACTCGCGTGTAAACCCGCAGGAGCACTTCGCGGAGGTGTACGCGAAGGCCGTGCACGTCCCGAAGCAGTTGCACGATGAGCTCGTCGTTCAACCCGCAGAACTGGTCAAGCAGGCCAAGGACGCAGTCGAAGTCCAGGAGCGCGCGATTGCGCGACTGGAACGTACGCCCAAGCCCAGCGCGGACGAGGTCCTCGAGATGCGGGTCGAGCTGACCAGGCTCGAGCGAGACGCAGCGACCAAGGTGCGCGCAGAGACGCAGCGCGCTGAGCAGTTCCGCGTCATGCGGAATGATGTGTTCCACACGAACGACGCAACCAAAGCGGCCGCTCGACGGCTGACGGCGAAGGGGAACAATCCCGCTGCGGTCCAGGCGTTCGAGCAGCGTGCGGCGGCCGCGTCGACCCCCGAACAGGTCGAGCTGCTCGAACGCGAGC
>JAYUYE010000656.1:0-9238 GCA_043752985.1 Myxococcales bacterium | reverse complement strand
CACGCATCCGCTCCCGGTGTTCTGTCTCCAGCTCTGATCGCGCGAAGTTGCGCCGCAGCGCAGCGTGAGCACTCCGTGTTTTCTGGGCGGAGTGCTTGCCGCACATGGCGGGCATTTGCGGTAAGACGTGGTGGCCGTATGAGCTCCAGCTCTCCAACGCCGATCCGACCTGCCGCCGCGGGGCGCCTGCCTGCCGCGCTGGCCCTCCAGATCTACGACGTGATGCTCCGCTCGAGACTTCTCGAGGAGCGGCTGATCACGATGTACAAGCAAGGTGACGGCTACTTCTGGATCGGAGGGCCTGGCGAGGAGGCGTTCAACGTCCCGCTCGGGCTGCTCACGAACAAGGGCATGGGCATCGACCACGACTATTTGCACCTCCACTATCGCTCGAGCGGAACCTTGCTCGCGATGGGCGCCGATCCGGTTGACTCGTTGCGGCAGATGAGGAACGTCGCGACCGACCCGTACTCGAAGGGCCGGAACTTCGCAGGCCACTTCTCGGTCCGCAAGTGGAACGTCGTTCCGGTCAGCTCGCCGATCGAGGTTCAGTTCTCGATCGCGATTGGCACCGCACGGGCGCAGCGCACCGGGACCGGCGCGAAGGGCATCACGATCGTGCAAGGCGGCGACGCCGGCACAGCCGAAGGTGACTTCGCGACGGCGCTCGTGTGGAGCTCGCGCAAGGGTCAGGAGCTGCCGATGCTCATGATCGTCACCAACAACCGGTTCGGCATCTCGACGCCGTACGCCGGCCAGCACGGCTACGACCAGATCGCGGAGCGCGGCAAAGCGTTCGGCATGCCGACCGCGGTGATCGACGGCAACGATCCCGAGACGAGCTACGCCGCGATCCAGAAGGCGATGGACTACGTCCGCACCGAGCGCAAGCCGTATCTGCTCGAGGCGATGGTGTCGCGACTGCGCGGTCACTCGTCCGCGAGCGGCGCGAACGTCGCGAAGGACGAGATCGACTGTCTCGAGAAGTTCGAGGCCACGCTCGAGGAGCGCCAGCTGATCACGCGCTCGCAGATCGAGCAGCTCCGCACGCAGTATACGAACGAGCTCGCCGAGGCGAGCATGCGCGTGAAAGAAGAGCCGGCTCCGACCCCGGAGTCGATCTGGGACCACGTGTTCGCGGACAAGAACTACGTCGCCGGAGAGTCCTGACATGGCAACGATGATCCAGGCGATCCGCATGGCTCTCCATCACGGGGAGACCAAGCTCGGTGTCACCGACATCTTCGGCGAGGATGTCGGTGCGCCGCTCGGTGGCGTGTTCACCGGAACCCAGGGTCTCGAGACCGCGTGGAACACGCCCCTCGACGAGCGCGGCATCGTCGGCACCGCGATCGGCCTCGCGCTCGCGGGGCGCCGGCCCGTCGCCGAGATCCAGTTCTGCGACTACGCGTTCAACACGATCGATCTGCTCAAGATCGCGGGCAACACGTACTGGTCGACTGGCGGCGACTGGAACGTGCCGCTCGTGATGATGACTCCGGTCGGTGCCGGCATCCGCGGCAGCATCTATCACTCGCACTCGTTCGATGCGATGGCGACGCGGATCCCCGGCTGGAAGATCGTCATGCCGTCGAACCCGCGCGACGCGTACGGCCTGCTGCTGTCCGCGATCGTCGACCCGAATCCGGTGATGTTCCTGATGCCGAAAGCGTTGCTCCGCCTCAAGAGCAAGCCGGGGGAGGAGCTCGTTGGCGAGCCGGCCGACGACAAGGTGCTGTCGACGATGATCGACGCGCCGCTCGGCGACCGCACGGCGTGGAAGCCGAAGTGGCCAGAGCTCGAGGAGCTGTTCATCCCGATTGGCAAGGCGCGGATCGCGCGCGAGGGCGATCACGTCACCGTGCTGACCTACGGCCGCAATGTCCCGATGGCGGTCGCCGCCGCTGACGAGCTCGCGGGGGACGGGATCGAGACCGAGGTCGTCGATCTGCGATCGCTCCATCCGTACGACTGGGATGCGATCACGGCGAGCGTCCGCAAGACCAACCGCGTCCTGTGTGTCAACGAGGACACCGAGATCACGAACTTCGGTGAGCACTTGATCCGGCGGATCGTCGAGGAGCTGTTCTACGAGCTCCATGCCCCCCCGAAGCTGCTCGCCGGCGCACACATTCCGGGTATCGGCCTCGCCGACAACCTCGAGATGGCGAGCGTTCCGCAAAAAGCCGGGATCAAGGCCGCGATCCAGGAGCTCGCCAGTCACGAACCCTGACCTCGAGGCTCGGAGCTAGGCGAGCGCGCGGCGGAGAAACGTCACGACCTCCGCTTGGAGCTCCACCAGGTACGCAGCGCGGTCGAATCCCGGCGGATCCTGCGACGGTGGAAACTGCGGGCCGATCAGCGCGTCCGGAAACAGGCTGAGAAACGAGAAGTGCCCTGCGTTCGGCACCATGCGGTAGTCGACGCGACCGCGATCGCGAAAGCCGTGCATGAGGATCTCGTCGTTGCTGGTCGGTGCGTGCTGATCCTTCTCGCCGGTCCGCATCATCACGGGAATGTCGACGTGTGCGAGCGAGCCCTCGGCCATCAGCCACGGCGCGGCCGGAGCAAACAGAACTGCGGCGCGGACCCGCGGATCGAACTCGACGACGAACGGCTGAGCTCGCCCTTCGGGGGACTCGTGCGGCAACGTGACCGGTCGCCCACCGGCGAGGGCGAGCGCGGTGTAGCCACCGAGCGAGTGACCGATCACGGCGACCTGGCCGGGCAAGAGTCGCGCACCAAGCTCCGGCGCAGCGAACGCCGCGTCGATCACGAGGCGGATGTGCCGCGGTCGGTTCTGCAGATTGATGGTCGTGTGGGCGAGACCATCGTCCCTGCGCGTGTTGCCCGGATGTGCGAGCAGGGCGGCTGCGAAGCCATGCCGCACCAGGTGAGCCGCGAGGTCGCGCATCACCCACGGCGTGCTGCCGGTGCCGTGCGAGACCACGACGAGGGGAATCCGATCGCCAGCGATCGGAGCGTCGAGCGCAACGCTCAACGAGTACACCCCGAACGGCTCGACGCGCTCTTGCGCGATCGCGGGATACAGCAGCCACATCGGCACCCGGACGCCCTGCACGGCATCCGTTACCTCGATCGCGCGACAGCCGACGGTCATCGGCTCGAGCATAGACGCCGCGCGGCCGTGATCAGTTCTTCGCCGCGCGAAGATCTCGCTCGATCGCGTCGAACGTGGTGTCGATGTCCTTGGTATGTGCGGCCCAGCCCGAATCGGCGGGGGGCGGCATCCTCTCCAGCATCGACGCAAGCAGATCACGGCGAGCCTTGAGTCCAACCGCCGCATCTTTCGACGCGGCATCGACCTTCGTGGACAGCGTCGCGATCGCTGCATCGAGCTTCGCGAGCCGCTCCGTCACGGCGGCGCGGTACGCCGTGTCGGCCTGCACGAGCGTTCCCTGAGCAGAGCCGAGTTGCTGCGCCTTCGCAGCAAGTGCCGCTTCCTTGTCGACGAGCTCCTGCTGCTCTCTCAAGACCTCGCGCTTGCGTCGCTCGATCTCGTCACCCGTCTCGACGACGTCCTTGCTCTTCTCCGCGAGCGCAGCCTGCGCCTCGCGAAGATCCTTGCTCGCCTTGTCCGTGACCTCTGAATTGTCTTTGTTGCCGCACGCAGCTGCGAGGACACAGGCCATCAGCGACGGGAGAAAGGTGATGCGCATCATTTGGAAGGCGTAGCAGGCGCGGTCGTGTTCGTCGTCTCATTCGTCTGCACGGTCGACGAGCCATCCGGGTTCATCGTCTTCTTCTCCGTGGAGTCGGTGCTCGTGCTGGTACCGGTGTCCGTGGTGGTGGTGGACTGCGTCCGGGTGGTGGTGGTGGACTTCGGAGGCGTCTTGCTGCCGCAGGCAGCGAGGGTCGAAGCGGCAAGAAAGGCGAGGGTCGTGAACAGGCGCGTGGAGTTAGTCATTTCATCCCCTGCGTGCAAGCGCGCGCCCATGTCCCAACGCGCTCCTGGGCACATTCCAGCTCCGCGTACTCGCAATACGGGCGGTATCGCCCGCACTGGCCGTGCGCCAGACCCTCAGCTGTCAGGACGCCGAGGACAGCATGCCGCTCGCGATCGCATCCATCAGCGAGGCGAACTGTCCGTGGGAGAACTTCGACCCACTCGTCAGCCAGTCGCGGTGGCGGAGGTCCGCCGGGACGTCGTCGCCAGCGTCATCGTCGCGGTAGTGCCCGAGCACGTCGAGGTGATCACCCAGCCCGACCCATGCGAGCGATCCCCACAGCTGGGAGCGCAGCGGCGTGACGCCATCGTTGTCCTCGAGGGTCGGCGCGCGCCCGAAGGCGCCCAGGAGCTGGGCTTCGACGGCGTCCCCCGCGAACGGAGCCTTTCCCTCCATCTTCGCGCACGGGTAGCGCTCGTCGATGTCCGCGGTCAGGTGATGAAGACCGAAGAACACCGCGAGCGAGACGGAGCGGAGCGGATGTCCAAGCGTCGACATCCACTTTCGCGGTGTCGGGCTCGGCGCCATCGACACCGTGGCCTGATAGTGCACGCCCGGCCGGTTCGCAAATCCCGCGGTAACGAGGTCCATCGACTCGGGGCTGAGCTGCACCATCGAGCCTTGATCGTCTTCAATGGCGGTGAGGTAGGTGCGGACATCCGGTCCGCTCGCATCCTCGAGGACGCCGTTGAGCATCGCCACCGATCGGTCGAGCATCACGAGCTTGAGCGGCAGCGCGAGATCTCCGCCGCGCAGCAAGCCGAGGATCACGCTCATCGCTCGTAGCGGCCGCGCTCCGACCGTCAGTCCCGCGAACGTCAGCATGGAGAGCGCCGCGAGCAAGTACTGGCCCTTGGAGGTCGCGAAGAAGCTGGCGAGCGGTGTGCCATGGTGCGGCGTGTTCATCGTGGTCACGCTGCGCAGCCGCGGCAGCCATGCGAGCAGCTCGTCTGGGATCGAACAGGTCGACGGCGAGCAGACGAGTCGCGCATCGATGCCGCCGGTCGAGTGGCCGAGGAGGTGAATCGCTGTATCTGCTCCCGCGGTGCTAGAAACGGTCTCGGCGAGCCGGGTCGAGCGCCGACGAATCGATGCGGTCGGCAGGTCGTTGATCACGTGCACGAACAGCTCGTGGCTGGCGGCCGCGAACCGGGACGTCAGCTCGCGCTCGACGTGACCGAAGTAGTTGTACGAGCCGAGGCGGCCAAAGCCGAACATCCCGGGCGACAGGTACAAATGGTGGCGCATCGAACATCGTACCCCCTCGGCACCGACTACGCTGCATGCATGATCACGATCACCATCACCAACGTGCAAGACGTCGTAGAGAAACAGAAGGGCTGGATCGTCGCCAATGTCGTCGGTGCGTTCGTCGATCTCGAGGAGAAGGTCGAGGAGATCGTGATCGAGAAGCTCCGCACCGCGCTCGCCGCGGAGGGCGTCGAGGCGGTCATCGAGCGCCGCCCAGGCTGACCCTGGGGTGTGGACCGGGGGGCGTCACGGCGACGATCTGGCGCGTGAGGTCCGCATCGCACGCGCGTCAAGGTCCAGCTCGCGGGCGCGACGGCGCCCGTGGCCAGTTCGTGCTCAGGCTCTATGCCGAGCGCTGGAGCACGAGCGAGCCGAGCGAGTAGCCGGCGCCGAACGCGGCCATCACGCCGATGCTTCCGGCCGGCAGATCGTCATTGAGCAGCGAGAAGGCGATCAGCGATCCCGCCGACGCGGTGTTGCCGTACTCGGCGAGCAAGAGCGGTGCCTCGATCTCCGTGGCGTCGCGGCCGAGGACGCGCTTCACGATCAGATCATTCATGTTCTTGTTGGCCTGATGCAGCCAGAACCGTGCGATCTGATCCGCGGCGAGGCCGTGCGCGGCGATCGTCTGGTTGATGAACTTCTCCGCGAGCGGAACGACGTCCTTGAACACGCGGCGACCCTGCTGATGGAATAGTTTGTCGGTTGTGCCCTCGCTGCTCGGATCGCAGCGGTTCATGAAGCCGAAGTTGTTGCGGATGTTGTTCGACCACTTCGACTGCATGCGCGTCGAGCGGATCTCCCATGACCCGGGGCGGGCGCGGTCCGTCGGCTCGATGATCATCGCGACCGCTGCGTCACCGAGAATGAAGTGTGCGTCGCGATCGCGCCAGTTGCAGTGCGGGCTCGTCAGCTCGGGGCCGACGACCAGCGCGCAGCGTGCCTGACCGAGCTGGACCGCCTGCGACGCGAGCTGAAGAGCACCGATACCCGTCGAGCAGCCGAGGGAGATATCGAAGCCGTGGCCGTGCGCGCCCAGGATCTCCTGGACCTCGATCGCGATCGCCGGGTAGCTGCGCTGCAGCATCGACGCGCCGAGCACGACGAGGTCGATGTCCTCGCCGACGCGGCCTGCGGCTGCGAGCGCCTTGCGCGCTGCATGGACCGCGTATTCAGCCTGGAGGCTGATCTGATCCGCGGGGCGCTCGGGGATGTCCGGACACATCCGATCGGGGTCGAGCAGGCCGCTCTTGTTCTCGACGTATCGCTTCACGATGCCGGAGGCGCGCACGATGAACTCGGGGGATGACTCGCGGAGCGGCTCTTGGCCGGCGGCAATCGCGTCTGCGTTCTTTGCGTTGTCGCGGCGGACGTACTCGTTAAACGCGATGCACAGCTCGTCGTTGTCGAGCACCGTTGGCGGATGCCACACGCCGGAGCCGGTGATGGACGTCTGGGTGGTCGCTCGTTCCGCCATGGCGCGCAGGCTACCGGAGACTGGCCGTCCTTGGAGCGGGCAATCGTGCAACGTCTCGGTCATGGCCGTAACTGGGCCTGCCCGCGAGCGAATGTCATGGACGCGACGACCGCCGGTGGCGGCGCGAAACGGTCGCGACCGCACCGTGGATGCACGCCGGACCGCTGCCGGCCGAACCTCCGCCGGCCGCGCAGCCACCGGATGACGTGCTCGCCGCTGCCGAGCAGGCGTGCTGGGCTGCGGTCGCAGCGCCATGATCCGATGAGCCGTGACACGCATCGGATACGTCACCTGCTCGTACGTCGTCGGACCGTGACCGCTCGCGATCGCTGGCCGTTGTTCTGCCGAGCGCGAGCTGGCTCACGTAGGATGCGGCGATGGTGCGCCTGCTTCCCGTGGTCAAGGTCGAGACCCTCGAGGCTGCCACCAGCTCGTGGGACGTCGTCGACGCCAACGCGGACTGCGCGACCAAGCTGTGACGATGAAGCCGGGACTCGCCGCCTTGATTCATCCGCAGCCGATCGCGGAGCTGGTCGGTCACATGCAGCGCAGCGAACCGTTCGTCGTGCACGGGCTGTGCGATTCGGTCGCCGAGCTGCTCGCGCTTCCCATGCTGGCCTCGCTCGAGACGTTGCTTACCGCGTGGCCGGATCAGGTGGACGTCCACCTACCCGATGTCGCCGACGAGGCGAGCTCGATCACGGTGTCGCCGGCCGAGGCGCGCACGAAGTTCGGTAGCGGCATGGCGCTGCTGTTCAACGAGGTTCAGCAGCACCTGCCGGAGCTCGTGCCGTGGCTCGACGAAATCCGCCGCGATCTCGATCTGTCCGTGCTGACCCAGCAGCGGAGCCTTGTCTACGCCACGCCCGCAGGTACCGGTACCGCAGCGCACTTCGATCAGAACGTGAACTTCGTGCTGCATCTGCACGGCACGAAGACGTGGTGGCTGGCACCGAACGACCACGTCGAGCGGCCGCTGACACGCCACACGATTGGCCTCCCCGTCGATCACGAGCTGCAATCGTACGCGACACTACCGATGCCGGACGCGATGCCGGAGGGCCGTATCGAGATCGTCCTCGAGCCAGGATCGCTGTTGTTCGTGCCGCGCGGTGTCTGGCACTCCACCCGCGCGACCACGGACTCGCTGTCGCTCAACTTCACGTTCAGCGCGCCGACCTGGATCGACCTACTCACCGCCGCCCTCCGCGGCCGCCTCGCGCTGGCGCCCGAGTGGCGCGAGACCGCTGCACCGCACTCCATCGCGACATTCGAGGCGCTACTCCGTGAGCTCGCTACCGACGCCGAGAGCTGGACTGCCGTCGACATTCTCGCGGCGACCGAGGGTGACGCGAGCTGATCCGCCCGAAGCGAACACGGTGCGCGGCTGGCCGATCACGCCGAGGCGCAGGGAACCGGACCGACCACGGGGTCCACGCGCTACCGGCGCAGGTGTTAGGGTATGGCCCGTGTGGATGAGACCGGTCCTGATCCTCGTCGCGCTCTGCGCGCTCGCGAACGCCAATCCGGCAGCCGAGAAAGTGTTCCAGGATGGCAAGGCGCTGCTCGCGGCAGGCAAGGTCGGGGAAGCCTGTGACGCATTCCGGCGGAGCCAGGAGCTCGAGGCGCGCGTCGGTACGCTGCTCAACCTCGGCGATTGCGAGCAGAGGCGCGGCCGGTTCGCGACCGCATGGGCCGCCTTTGTCGATGCACGTGCTCTCGCGACCCGGCTCGGGGACGCACGCGCGACCGTGGCGGATCAGTACGCCGCCGCGCTCGTGCCAAAGCTCGCGTACGTGACCGTCAAGCCTCCGAGCAAGCCCCCCACAAACCTCGTCGTCCGGCGCAACGACGGGGACGTTCCGAGCGCCGAGCTCGGGGTCGAGGTCCCGATCGATCCTGGTCACTACGAGTACGAGGTCGTCGCCCCCGGCTTCGTGACGTGGAAGCACTCGCTCGATATCGTCGTCGGTCAGCGCTCGGCGTTCGAGATCCCCGCGCTGATCGCTGATCCGAACGCGCCGGCACCGCCCGCAATCGTCGCCACCCAGCCGGGTCGCGTTGTCTCCTCCCATCGAGTCGGAATCGGCGCGGCAGTGGGTGCGGCGAGCGACGGGGCCCTCAGCTTCGGCATGCGACTGCCGCTGCACCTCGCACCGCTCGGGACCAGCGCAACGTTGCGCACCGTGCTGAGCATGTTCTACCGGGCGCCTTCGTTCGAGGATAAGGCTCACGATGTCCAGATCTATGCGGTTGGAATTGCAGTCGAGTATGTCGCTCCACTCGCGCCGCGGTTCGTGCTCGCTGCGGGAATCGGCCTCGGCCTCGACTTCGTCAGCGACAACTACGAGAACGGCGTGGGCCGTGATCCCTCCGGCGCGGCGCGCCTCAGTCCGACCGTTCGCCTTGGCGCGCTGGACATCGGCCTCCACCTCCAGGTCGTGGCCACGGCGGACCAGATCGTCGGCCTCGGATCAGTCGGTGTCGACTACTTCTTCTACTGAGGTTACCGTCCCCGGAATGATCGGCGAGGTTCTCGGCA
>JAYUYE010000655.1:0-9241 GCA_043752985.1 Myxococcales bacterium | reverse complement strand
GGGACGGGACAGCCGTGCTGGCTGAGCATCAACTCGCGGCCGCTGACTCGGCCCGGCGAGACAAGCCCGTATGCAGTGATCTCGACGTTTCACGATATCACCGAGCAACGCACGCTCGCGGAGCGGCTCTCGCAACACCAGCGCTTGGTGACCACGGGCACGCTCGCTGCGGGCGTCGGGCACGAGATCAACAATCCACTCACCTATCTGCTTGCCAACCTCGACATGGCAGTCGAGGAGCTCGAGCTCATCGGTGGTGGATCGCCGTCGCAACGAATCGCAGAGATCGTGGGACTGCTCGACCAGGCACGCGAGGGTGGCCAGCGAGTGAAGCGAATCGTCCGCGGTCTCAAGTCCCTCGTGCGCGAAGATGCCGACGTCGTTCCAACGAATCCGCGCAGCATCATCGACAGCGCACTGAGCATTGCGAATCACGAGCTGCGCTCGCAGGCAACCGTCGCGCTCGAGCTCGCCGACATTCCACCGGTGCGGGTCGACGAATCGCGGCTGACGCAGGTGGTCGTCAACTTGCTGATCAATGCGGCGCAAGCCTTCCCGACAAGCTCGCCTGCTACCAATCAGATCATCGTGCGCACGTCGCGGGTAGGCTCGAGCGTTGCGATCGATATCATCGACAACGGTCCTGGCATCGGTCCTGATGTGTTGCCGCGAATCTTCGACCCGTTCTTCACGACGAAGGCGCTCGGGGTTGGCACCGGGCTTGGTCTCGCCATCTCGCACGGCATCGTGACCGCGTTCGGCGGAACCTTGGAGTGCACCACCCAGCTGGGCCGCGGAACCACGTTTCGAATCAAGCTGCCAGCGGCGAGCGAGCAACCTCCCGAGTCGGCTGAGCTGGCGGTCCCAGTCCGTGGTCGAGTGCTCGTCATCGACGACGAACGGACGATCTTGGTGTCGATGACCCGCATGCTCGGGAGGGAGTTCGAGGTCGTCACGGTGGACGATTCGCGCGAATCGCTGCGACTGTTCGAGAGCGGCGAGCAGTTCGACGTCGTGTTCTGCGATATCTCCATGCCGCACATGTCGGGCATGGAGCTCTACGACCGAGTCGCGGAGATCCAGCCCGAGCTTGCCGCACGGTTCGTCTTCGTCAGCGGTGACATCACCCGTGATGACATCCGCCGGTTTCTCGCTCGGATTCCCAACGAACGTCTGGAGAAACCGTTCAGCGTCCACAATCTCCGTGGGATTGCGCGACGGTTCGCCGAGAGTCACGCACGGAGACCCGTCCCCTGAGATCGACGTCGTGGAAGCATCAGCCCGCTATCGCCTCGGTTCCGATGCAGCGTCGTGGGATTCGGCCCGGCCAATCGTTCGTGCAACCGGGTATAAGGAACCAGTGTCCCTCTCGATCCCCGAGCTGCTGGCCGCCTCGCCGGTATGGCTCGCGCCGATGGAGGACGTGTCGGATGCACCGTTCCGACAGATCTGCCGCTCGGTCGGCGCCGACGTCTGCATCACCGAGTTTGTCAACGCGGAGCAGCTGATCGCGAGCGCGCCGCACGCCCGCCGCAAGGTCACGCTCGCGCCTGACGACCGACCGACGGCGATCCAGATCTACGGCTCCGATGCAGGTCGGCTGCTCGCGGCAGCGCAGATCGCGGCCGATGCCGAGCCCGCGTTCATCGACATCAACTGCGGCTGCTGGGTGCCGCGCGTGGCCGGCCGCGGGGCGGGTGCCGGATGGCTGCGCGAGCCCGACGCGATGGTCGCGATGGCGAAGCAGATCGTCGAGACCGTCACCCTGCCCGTCACGGTCAAGACGCGGATCGGCTGGGGCCCCGAGTCGCACATGCCGATCGTCGAGCTCGCGAAGCGACTCGAAGGGGCGGGCATCGCGGCGCTGACGATTCATTGCCGCACGGCACAGATGGGCCACACGGGTGACGCCGACTGGAGCTGGGCCGCGCGCGCACGCGAGGCGGTCCGGATCCCCGTGATCGTCAACGGCGACGTCCGCTCCGGCAGTGATGTCGTGCGCGCGCTCGCCGAGACCGGCTGTGCCGGGGTGATGATCGGCCGCGCCGCGATCGTTTATCCGTGGATCTTCCGCGAGGCGCGCGCGCTTCTCGCAGGCGAGTCGGCGCCTGGCCCGACCGAGCACGAGCGGCTCGCCCTCTACCGCACGCTCGTGATCGCCAACACCGCACAGCGCGGCGAGCGGTTCGGCATCGGCATGACCCGGCGCCACGTCGGTGTCCTCGGCGCACTCGCACCCATGCTTCGACCGACGCTGTTCGCCCAGAACACCCTCACCGGCACGCTTGCCATCCTCGACGCACACCTCGGCAATTTGCAGCCGCGAAATACGGCGGAAACATTCGCCGTGTCACGCTGAGGCGTGTCCGACGATGGTCCTTCACGTAGCGTCCAGGTTCATCACCGGGGCTCGCGCGGCGTCGATGGCATCCTGCGCCTGATCGAGCTCGCGGCGCACGACGGTCCGATCGAGACGATGCTCACCGCGATGTGCGACGAGCTCGCCGGGATCACCGGCGTCGACATCGCCAGCGTGTACGTCCGCGACGAAGATCGCCTCGTGATGCGAGGCAACCACGGCTTCGCATCGACCGCGCTCGGCACCACGCTGCAGGTCGGTGAAGGCATCACCGGACTCGTCGCCGAGTGCATGCGACCGGTGTCGGCGGCGCACGCCGCAGCGGAGACGGCGTACAAGGCCGTGCCCGGCCTCGGCGAGGATCGGTTCCCCGTGTTCGTCGGCGTTCCGTTGATCGGTGCGGGCTCCGTGATCGGCGTGCTCGTCCTGCAGCGGCGCACCAGGCCGTTCGCGATCGACGAGGTGACGCTCGCCACCGCGCTCGGCGCCCCGGTCACGCTCGCGATCGAGCGCCGGATCGCGAGCGCGGTTCGCACCGCACGGCTCTCCGGGCTCCCGCACGTGCCGGGTCTCGTGCTCGGCCGCGCCGGTGTGGTGCCGACGACGACCGCGCTCGGCGCCGCGACCGACGCGACCACCGCCGAAGGTCGCAGCGCTGCAATGACAGCGATGGAGAAGTCCCTCGGTCGTCTGCGCGACGATCTGAGCCGCGCGATGAAGCGGCTCGCGGAGGCGCCGGCACCCGCCGTGGGCGCCGCACTCGACCGGTTCGCGATGGCGATGCTCGATGCACGGCTGCGCGAGCGCCTGCTCGCCTCGGCGGGTCAGGCTGATGGTCTACGCACCGTCGCGAAGGAGTACGCGCGCGCGCCGTACAAGCTCGGCACCGTCAACGAATCTGCCGAGTATGTCGCCGACATCGAGGAGCTCTGCGTGCTGCTCTCGGATCCGAAGTCGCTGCGGCCCGGCGCGATCTGGATCGCCGATCGGATCCATTCGTTCGTCGCGATCGCTGCCGTCGCACGTGGCGCCGCCGCGCTGGTCGCGAGCGATGCCGTCTCTCCTGCTGCGATCGCGATCGCACGCGCCGCCGGAATTCCGGTGGTGAGCGACGTCCCCGGATTGTTCGGCTGGGCGCGGCCCGGTGACCTGCTCGCCGTCGACGGCACCGATGGCACCGTACTGATCCATCCGCCGGCGACCGACATCGAAGCCCTGCGCCGCGCTCGCTCGGGGTAGGGTCGGCGATGCTCTACGTCGCGGTCGCCGTTGGCCTTGCCGTCCTGATCGGGGTCCACGAGCTCGTGGTCTGGGCCGCGCGCCGCGCGATCCGCCGGCCGTGGGCCGTCCTCTTCGGGCCCATCGTTGGGTACGTGCTCCTGGTCGGTTGCGCGTTCGCGCTGTATGGCACGTACGGCTTCAGCGGTGAGCGCAGGTACGTCGTGGACGAAGTGTTGCCGGGGTCCGACGCGGCCGGCAAGCTTTCTGCGGGGGACCGCATCCTCGAGGTCGATCGCGTCGCGGTGTCTCCGACTGACACCTCGCTCGCCGCGAGAGTGGCTGCTGCAGAAGGCAAGCCCGTCACGCTCACCATCGAGCGCGCCGGGGACCGCCGCGACGTCACGGTGCAGCCGAAGCCGAGCCCCGCTGGCGAACCCGTCGCCTGGCTGCTCGGGTTCAAGACCAGCACCCGCGCGGATCTCGTGCATGACACGACGGCCGCGATGACGGCGGCATGGTCCTTCCCCGTCGGCCCCACGCGCGAGCTCGCGAACAGGATCCGCGCGCTGATCGCGGGCAGCGACCAACCCGAGGCAGGTGGCCCCGTCCGGATCATCGAGGTGTTCTCCGACGCCCAGCGCCCCTTTGGCCAGCTCGCCCTCGAGGCTCTTCTGCTGACGGGCTTCTACGTCTGGCTGGCGCTTTCGCTGCTCGACCTCGTGCGACTGATTCGCCTCGCGCGGCCGGCCGATGCGCGCTCGAACGTGCGCTAGCGCCTCTTCGGAGCGGCGGCCGTAGACGTCGAAGTGCCTTGGCCGCGTTCCTCGATCCGCAGGCGACGACAGGCGCAGAAGCAACCGACCGCGAGCTCATTGCCTCTTTGACCGCGCTGCCCCTTCCACCAATACTTCCGCGCCCGCAGCATCGGGTACCTCGTTGCGGCGCGTGCGGCGATCGATGTCGACGACGTCATCTGCGCGCACCTCGTCGATGCGGCCTCGCCGTTCGATCACTACGCGGAGTGACGAACCGACAAGAGCGCTAGCGCTTCTTCGGAGCCGGGCCGCGCCGGGGCTCGGCGTCGCCAAAGCTCTCCGAGATCGCGGCCATCTCGACGTGAACCGCGATCGCGCGATTGCGCGCGCGCTGGAGGAGATCGAAGCCAGCGCCGCCCTTCTTGTGCGCCTCGCGCTTGCCGTTCTCTGGCGTGGGGCGCGGGATCTTGTTCGCAAAGTCGATCCAGATCCGCTCGTCGGTGCTGCAGTCGTACTTGCGACACACGCGCGGCCGGTACTCGTGCACGGTGCAGAAGTGCGAGTCCGGATCGTTGTGCACGCAGCGACCATCACTCTCGCGCTGCTTGATCAGGTACGGCTGGCCGTAGTCCCAGCGGATCACGCCCTCATCGAGATCTGCCGTCGACAGCGCGAACGTCAGCTTGCAGCACCGCGCGTGGCAGATGTGAATCAGCTCGGCGCACGGCGGCCCATTGTTCTCGGCCTCGTATTTGTTCTCGCCGGTGTGATCGAGCGAGACGCGCAGTCCGCCGCTGACGTCGGCGGCGCGGATCTGCTCGAGCGCCTCGCCGAGTTGCTGCGCGACACTGACCTCGACCGTCGCCGTGGGCGCTGCCGCCGGCGTGTTCGGCGGTGCGGGCTGCGGCTCGACACCGTCGATGCGGCGCGTGAGCTCATCCGTCAACGTGATCACGCGAGCCGCGAGCTGGAGCACGGTGTCGCGCAGGTCGACGTCGCTCATGTTCAGGTTGCGAATCGCGCGCTCGAACTCCATGCGCGAGACCGGTGCGGTCGGCGCGGCGGTGCCATAGACCTGATCCTCGTCCTCACTCACGCCGCGAGCGTAGCACCGCTCTCACTCGACCGCGCCCTGACAGAACCAGCGCCGGCGCGCGCGGTCGTAATAGACCCACAGACAGTCCCCGCGCTTGAGCTCCGCGAAGTGGTACTCGCGGTGCGTCTCGCCCGACGCAGTTGTCCACCATCCGCCCGACACGACGTACGGCCCGACGATCCGCACGACCGCACCGTGCTCGAGCCCCGAGAGCAGCCAGCCGTCATCGCGAACCTGCCGGACCTGTGGCGGCAACGGCTGCGGTCGCGCGAGCATGCGCCTCACGAGCGGACGCACGAGCTTCGGATCCGGCTGCGCCGTGACGACATGAACGAGCCGCTCCCAGCCAAAGCTCGCCTCGGGCAAGTGCCCATCACGCAACACCGCACGCACCACCGCGTCATCACCGAGCTCCGCCCGCAGCTTCGACAGCGCCTCGTCGGCAGCACGCAGATCGCGACGCGGCCGGGCCGCAAACAACGCGAGCTGCTCGCGCGATGCACCGACGTCGTCGGCCCACACGCGAATCGCATTGACCGCCGCAGCGGGTGGCATCCCGGTCAGCCGCAGATGAACGAGCCGGAGCAGCGCGCGACCATCGAGCGTGGGTCCCGCCGGCTTGATGCAGTCCGCGCGGATCTCGATCTTGCCGACGGAGTGCTTGAGTGCGAGCTCGAGGTGCAACGCCGTCAGCGCACGGCCCCGCGCGGCCAGCCGATCCAGGAGCCGATCCATCGGCGCCTTGATCATGAACACGAGGCGCTCGACGTCGTCCTCCTCGTCGTCGAGCAGCACGCGCTCGTCGGGCGCTTCGGGCGGCGCGACCGGCACCAGCGGATCCCAGCGCTCTCCCGCCGCGAGCTGATACAGCCGGTGCGCCTCGCGACCGAATCGTTCGAGGATCCCGCCGCCCGGCAGCCGCACCATCTGGCCCACGCTCATCACGCCGAGCCGCGCGAGCGCATCGCGCAGCTTCGGATCGATATCGAGCCGCGCGAGCGGGACATTTGCCGCGGCAGTGCGCTCGTCGGCATCACTGCGCAGCACCGTCACCCCATGACGGGTCGCGCGTGCGATCGCATACGTCGCAAACCGCGAGAACCCGACCACGATGGCGCCCTCGAGTCCGAGCTTCGCAATGGCCCGCCCGATCGCCAGCCCCCACTCCGTACCGATCGGTCCCTGCCGTTCGGGAAAGATTCGCTCGAGCCCTTCTCCATCGAGCCAGAACGTCCCCGGCTCTCCCGGCTCCACCCGCGGTGATAGCCCGTGCAACACCGCACGCAGCTCGGTGATCGCCGCCGTGATCTGTTCGGGCGGCACCACGCGCGCGCGCAACCCCGCACACAGCGACAGCGCATGCGCATAACGCTGCCCCGCAAGCACACCCAGCGCACGCGCTCGCTCGCACGCCGCGAGCACGACCCCTTGCGGCCGATCGTCATCGATCACGACCACGGGATGCGCGCGCCACGCCGGCTCCACGCGCCACACCAGCTGGAGCGCCAGCGCGGGAAGATCGAGGCAGGCGACGCGCGGCACTGAACAAGTGTTCATCCAACGGGAACCCCGTGTCAATCCAAAGGCTTCAATCCGGACGAGATCCTCCCCGCGCGCTCCGCTGGCTCGTGCCCGCAGCCCGCGGGCCTGATCTAAGCTGCGCGCATGAAGGACAAGGTCATCGTGATCACCGGCGCCTCTTCCGGCATCGGTGCCAAGCTCGCCGAGGTTGTCACCGCCCGCGGGGCTCGCGGCGTCGTGCTCGCGGCTCGTCGCAAGCCCGAGCTCGATGCGCTCGCCGCAAAGCTTGGCCCCACGGCGCTGGCGATCGTCGCCGACGTCAGCGTGCGTGCCGACAACGATCGCCTGCGCGCACAGACGATCGAGAAGTTCGGTCAGCTCGACGTCTGGGTTGCCAACGCCGGCCGCGGCATCACGCGCCCCGTCTCGCAGCTCACCGACGACGACGTCGACGACATGATCACGACCAACTTCAAGTCTGTCCTCTACGGCATCCAGGCGGTCCTCCCCCACTTCCGCGAGCGCAAACGCGGTCACCTGATCGCCGTCTCTTCGATGCTCGGCCGCATCCCGATGACGCCGATCCGCAGCGCGTACAGCGCCGCCAAGGCCGCGGTCAACTCTCTGATGGTGAGCCTCCGTCTCGAAGTCCGCCCCGAATTCCCCGACATCTACGCGAGCACGGTCTTCCCCGGCGTCGTGGCAACCGACTTCGGCACCAACTCGTTGCACGGTGGGCCCGACTCGCGCGTGCTCCCGATGGCGCAGCCCGTCGACGATGTCGCGAACGTCATCGCCGATCTGATCGAGCGGCCACGCGCCGAGGTCTACACGCGGCCCGAGATGCGCGAGATGGTCGGTCGCTACTTCTCCGCGGAGGACGTCGGCCTCATCGAGGCCGGCCCGCCGTTCGTGATGCCGCAGCGCTGAGGGCGATCACAGGTCGCCGGACCGCGTTCGTGACGTTCTCCGATGCCTTCGGACCACTCAGCGCGCGGCGAACCAGCGCGGTAGCTGCGCCGGACCCGCACTCACGCGCATGGGTTCACCACCGCGCACGGGGAGCGCGAGCAGCTGGGTCTCGCGCCAGTCGCGGACACTGCGCACGACGGCGATCCATGCGCCATCGGGGGACCACGTCGGTTCGGAGTCCGAGGCGCCCGTTGGCGTCAGGATCGTTTCCGCGGCAGTCGCGATCGTTCGCACCACGACCTGCGTGCGCCCCTTGCCGCGGATCACGTACGCAAGCTGGGTTCCGTCGGGTGACCACCGCGGACTGCTCTCCTCCAGCTCGCTGTCCGTGCGCGCGGTCAGGCGGCGGAACTTCGTGCCGTCGGCGGCGACCAGGCACACCCGCGGCGGTCCCTCTCGATCACTCATGAAGGCGATCGTGCTCGCATCGGGCGAGACGACGGGCTCCCAGTCGTCCTTGTGGAATGCAGTGAGGCGCTGCTGGGTGCCGCCGGCGAGCGGCATCTTGTAGAGCTCGGAGTCACCGTCACGGCTCGAGACGAAGACGATGGTGTCGGTACCGAGTAGCTCGGGGTGGAAGTTGCCTTCCTTGTTGTCGGTCAGCGGCGTCGCCTTGCCGCTCGCGATGTCGATGTGGTGGAGCTCGCTGCGGCCTTCGATCTGGATCGCGGCAATGATGGAGGTGGCAGCGGCGACCGGATCGCGGACCTGTGGTGCGGCGGGTCCGAGCGGTGTCTGGGTTCCGTCCGCGGTGACGAGCGTGAGCTGCTCGCTGTCGGGACTGCCATCCCCGTCCGACCGGATCGCGACGAGGCGGCCGTCGGCGAGGCGCGCACTCGAGGGGAACAGCCGAGCCTCGACCGTGATGCGCTTTGCGCCGGCGAGACGCACGAGCCGGTGCGGCGGCCCATCCTCGACGAACCACAGCTCACCAGGTAGCTCGGCGATGTGCGGATCGATCGTAGTGACCGGGGGCGCGGTGCTCGAGCCGGAGCCCGAGCCAGCGGCTGGCGCCCGGCGTGGCTCGCCTTTGCACGCGACAAGCGCGAGGAGGAGACCGATGAGGAGCTTCACCGCACGCGGACGGCGTCGGCGATCACGACCTTGCCGGCATCGGCCCAGCGCGACAGGACGACCTTGTTCCAGCCGGCGGAGAAGCTCCACGTGCCGAGGGTAACCCACTGGCTGGTGGTGGCTTGCTGGTTGGCGACCTTGCGACCGACCTCGGTGCCCGCGGCGTTGAAGGCGATGAACGGAGCCGACGTCGAGCGGTTTGCGCCGCCTGTCCACCATGCGTCGATCGAGCGGGTCTGGGCC
>JAYUYE010000654.1:0-3824 GCA_043752985.1 Myxococcales bacterium | reverse complement strand
TGCGCGTTTGCACGCTGGACCGCGAGCTCGCGATCGATCTCGGCCATCGGCACGGTGAGCCGCGGGCGATGGAGCTGGAAGAACCGCTCGTGGTCGAGCTCCTCGAGCTCGGCGCCGCTCGCGAGCTCGGGAACCTGCGTGTAGAGGTAGCGGCCGAGAAAGCCGCTGACCACCACGATCACCATGCTCCAGAACGCGGCCGAGACCCACGAGTCGAGGCGGAGCACGCAGTGCAGCGCGATGAACGCGGGCCCCACGGTGCCGGCCATCAGATGGAAGTCGAACCACATCGTGTTCGATGCCATCCAGCGGAACAGCTTGATGCGGCGAAAGATCGGATAGATCGCCGCGATGATCATCAGGCCCGTGCCGACCAGGCCGCAGTAGGTCGAGAGCTGATCGCCAGGATTGAAGTGGACCTTCTCGAGCTGGGCCTCGATGGGCAGATCCGCGTACTGCGGATCCGCCGCGACCTGCGAGAACAGGTACGACATCTGCGGCGCGTACGACCGGAGCAGCGCCTCGGCGAACGCGACGAGGAACGCGAAGATGCCAACCATCCAGGTCAGGAGCGGCGCATAGCGGCCGCGCTTGACCTTCGCGAGACCACCGGACCGCGTCGCGACGCCGTCGGTGAACGGCGTGACGGGCAGGACCTCCTTGCGGTCCTTCTTGGTCAGCTCGCCGTCGTAGCCGGTCTTCGCGAGCTGCGCCATCTTTGGCGAGCGCTCGCGAAACAGGTCGTACGCGTTGACCTCGATCAGCGATCCCGTCGGGCACGCGGACACGCAGGCCTGGTCACCGTATGCGATGCAGTGATCGCACTTGTTGGCGATCCGGCGTGCACGCGCGACGCGCGGCGTACCGGGACCGAACGAGAGCATGCCCTTCTTCTCGAGGCGAGCCTGGAACTTCTTCTTGAACGTCGGGGCGTCGGGCTCGATCTCGATCATGTCGATCGCGCCGTACGGGCACGCCTGCGCGCACGCGGTGCAGCCGGTGCACGTCGACTCGTTGATCACGACCTCCAGCTTGGTGAGGTCGTACTTGATCGAGTCGTACGCACACGGATCGATGCACCGCTGATCGGTGCACGTGCGGCACGTGTAGATGAAGTCGAGCATGCCGAGCTGGTAGCCACCGAGCGTCAGCCGCTGCGCGCCGTAGCGCTCCTCGCACGCCTCTTCACACAGCTTGCAGTCGATGCAGAGGTCGAGCTGGCGCACGCGCACCATCTCGCCCGAGACACTCATGCCCTGGCGGATGAAGAAGTCGAGCAGCTCCTGCTTGACCCCCGAGACCCACGCGAGGCGCTCGCGTGCGATCGACAGCGCGCGGCACAACCGCGACTCGAACACCGGATAGCGCGCCGCGAGCTCGGCGACCCAGCGATGCTCGAGCTGGACGAGCGTCGAGGGTGCGGACGTGTAGAACGCGATCGGCTGACCGCGGGCCGCCGACAGGGCGCCCGAGTTGAACAGATCGTGCTGCATGAACAGCGCGATGTTCTTGAGCGCCACGCGCGCCAGGGGCGGCGGCTTGATCAGGGACTCGGCCTCGCGCTCGTCCTTGCTCGCAGACTCGTGCGCGAGCTGCTGCTGGCGACGATCAACCAGCTCGTTCTCCATGAACACGGCGGCGGCCGCCTGGCCCTCGGCCACGTAGATCACGGGCGCAGCGGCGCCGCCCGCAAGGCCGATCGGATCGAGCACGAACATGTCGCGCTCGAGCCGGCGGATCGAGATCCCACCTTGCTGCATCGCCGCGATCAGGTCTTCGTTCCCGACCCCTTCGAACAGCGGAAGTTGACGGACCAGCGCATAATCCGGCTCCATGTTGGGCGGAAGCATCCCCGTTGCCCCCAAAGAGGCGGTGCGCTGGATGGCCAAGTTCGACATCTCGCCGGGAACAGTTGGCGCGGTCAGCGGGGACTTGCTGGGTTCGATCCTCAACACAGAGGAAGCGACACAAGCAAACTACGAGCCCGCCCCACGCGCGCGTCGCTTACGCCGTGATTATACACGGATGCGGTCGCAACGTCAGTCGCTGGGGTCGTTGGTCCGGGGGATGCGCTCCCCAGGCCTGCACCCGTGCATGGTGGCGTGTTTCCTCGGTGTAACGTTCTCGGCGGCCGGTCCGGCGGCCGCCGACCCGTCGCGGCTGCCTCCCACGGCGACAAATCCTGACCCACCGGCGCGTCATAGAGTGCCGCGGGTCGGGACCGGCGCGTTCCGGCCGAGCTGGGATCTGGACGGGATCTATCTGTGGCTCGGACCGACCGGCGCGGCGAGCCGGATCGAGGCAGCCTGGGACTCGACGATCGGCGGACACGCGGCCGTCCTCCGCATCCGCGAGCGGGATCCGCTCGGGGTGATCGGGGGCGCGTTCGGCGCGCAGATGTGGACCGAGCGCGACGGCGGCCGGCTCTGGCTCGACGCGATGGTCGGAACGCGAGTCGCCGGCCGGATGATCGGCGCTTCGCTCGGCCCGATCCTCGAGCTCGGTGACCTCGCGCACCCGCGGATCGGCGGCTCCGTCGGCATCTGGACGTTCATCGGGGTCACTCCGTTTGCCCGGATCGGGGCCGTCCAGGAGCTCGGAGCGTTCGGTGAGATCGGGTTGCACATCGCCCTGCCCGTCCTCCGTCGCTGAGGGTTGACAGCGACGGCGCGCCGGGCTATCCGATTGGCCATCGGGGCGTAGCGCAGCCTGGTAGCGCACTTGGTTCGGGACCAAGGGGTCGCAGGTTCAAATCCTGTCGCCCCGACTAACGCGGAGACCTCTTTCCCGAAACGGGGGTCTCCGCAAAACTTTTTCTGGGAGGGCGGGTATGGTGGGAGTCGTGGTTGGCGGCTCAGTACCTCTGAAGACGGCTTCAAAGCTGTCGGTCTTGGTCGTCGATGACGACCAGGACATTCGCGAATACCTGCAGGACTTCCTGCAGGCGGAGGGCTTCGAAGTCACCACGCTGGAGGATCCGTCGCTCGCGGTCGAGCGGATCCGCGACGAGGTGTTTCACCTGGTCGTGCTCGATCTCATGATGCCGAAGATCTCCGGGATCGATCTGCTCGCACAGATCCGCTCGGTCGATGACGACATCGCGGTGATCATCCTCACCGGGTATCCGTCGCTCGAGACCGCGTCGGCCTCGATCCAGCACGAGGTCTCGGCGTACATCAACAAGCCGTTCACACCCGCCGAGTTCCGCGACGTGATCGCGCGGATCGCGAAGAAGAAGGGCCTGGTGCTGCGCCGCGAGGACGAGTTGCACGCCGCGATCGGCCGGCAGATCCGCGATCTCCGCAAGGCGCGCAGCCTCACGCTGAAGCAGATGGCTCGCCGTACGAACCTCTCCGTCTCTCTGCTGTCGCAGATCGAGCGCGCGGAGTCGAGTGCGTCCGTGTCGAGCTTGTTCAAGGTCGCGACCGCACTCGACGTTCGCCTGACGGAACTGTTCGGCGGCTACTAGTCTAGTGCTAGCGTCGCGGCGTGCAGGTCAAGATCGCGCCGTCCATCCTGTCCGCTGACTTCGGCCGGCTCGCCGAAGAAGTCAAAGCGATCGGCACGGCCGACTACGTCCACGTCGACGTGATGGACGGCCACTTCGTCCCGAACCTGACGATCGGTCCCGTCGTGATCGAGGCGGTCAAGCGCGCGACGAACCTGCCGCTCGACGTGCACCTCATGATCGAGGACGCCGAGCGCTGGGTCAGCGCCTACGCGAAGGCCGGCGCCGATCTGATCGGCGTCCACGCCGAGGCGTCACCGCACCTGCATCGGACGCTCGGCCAGATCCGCGACCTCGGCAAGAAGCCGTGCGTCGT
>JAYUYE010000653.1:0-3825 GCA_043752985.1 Myxococcales bacterium | reverse complement strand
TCGCGCTGGCGCAGCCCGCTCGAGACGGCGGTAAGCCGAAGCCGAAGGGACCTCCGATCGCGACAGAGCCGGAGAATCCGTACGGCTCGGCGCCCACGGATCCGTACGCCGATCGGCAACCCCCTCCGCTCCCACCGGCGCCGGTGCGGCCCACGAAGGGGAAGCCCAAGAAGGCCGCACCCGACGATCCGTACGCCGAGGTTCCCGCGGTCGAAGCGCCGTTGCCGCCGGCGCCGCCGGCACGCAAGCTCAAGCCGGGCAAGCAGAACCCGAAGGCGAAGCCGCCCGAGGTCGACCCGATCGCGCCGCTCGGAGCCGATCCAGCGGTGATGACCGGCAAGGGGGCACCGGCCAGGCCCGGCGTCCCCACCGATCCGTACACGCCCCCGCCGCCGGCCCCCGTCGCGATCCCGGCGCGTGTCGGCATCTCCGATCTGACCGCCGTGCAGGGTCTGCTCGCCGTCCAGCGGCTCGACGGTTGGCTGCTGTTCGATCGCGATGGTGAGAACCCGATCGCTTCGCGACTCGTCGCACCGGAGGGTCACCCCACGCGCCCGTGGTTCTACCTGTTGCCCGCGAAGGGCGAGCCGCTCGCGCTCGTGCACTCGGCGGAGCAGCGCAGCTTCGATCATCTGCCCGGCAAGAAGCTGACGTACGTCGGCTATCGCGATCTCGACAAGCAGCTCAAGGTGCTGCTCAAGGGCGCGCGGTCGGTTGCGCTCGAGTACTCGCCGAAGGCGGCGGTCCCGAGTGTCTCGCGCGTCGATGCGGGGACCGTCGAGCGGATTCGCGCCGCGGGCGTGCAGGTCCGCTCGTCGGAGACACTCGTGCAGTTCACGAAGGCGATCTGGGGCGACGCGGGCCGCACGGCGCACTTCGTCGCGGTTCATCACCTGACCGAGCTGCGCAAGGACGCGCTCGCGTTCGCGGCGAAGGCGCTGCAGACCGGCCAGGCGATCACCGAGTACGATCTGCAGCAGCGCCTCGTGCGCGGAATGACGATGCGCGGTCTCGTGTCGACGCCGCCGGTCGTGGCGGCCGGAGCGAACACCGCGGACCCGTACTACGTCCCGAACGCGGTGAAGGCGGCGCCGATCCGGCGTGGCGATCTGATCGTGATCTCGCTTGCGGCGAAGGTCGACAAGCCCGAGGGCGTCTGGGCCGCGCACACCTGGGTCGCCGTCGCCGATACCGCCGCGACCGAGCCGGTGCACAAGGCGTTCGCAGCCGCGAGCCTCGCGCGCGATCACGCACTCGCGCTGATCACCGATCGCAGCCGCAAGCATCGGCCGATCACGGGCGCAGAGGTCGACGACGCAACCCGCGGCTTCATCAAGAAGGCCGGCTACGCGGACAAGGTCATGCACCGCACCGGTCACTCGCTCGACAACGATCTGCAGGGCGGGGGCGCCGACCTCGACAACTACGAGGTTCGCGACACCCGGATCCTGACGCCTGGCACCGGCTTCACCGTCGGGCCGGGTCTGTACTTCGTCGGTCAGTTCGGCGTTCGCACCGAGGTCTCGGTCTATCTGTCACCGAACGGACCCGAGGTCACCACGCCCGCGCAGGACGACATCGAACCGCTGTTGAAGCGCTGATGGTTCGCTCCGACGTCACCGCGTTGATCCTGGCAGGGGGGCGTGCCACGCGGCTCGGGGGTGTGGACAAGCACGCGCTCGTCGTCGACGGTCTGTCGATCTTCGATCGTCAGTGCAACGTGCTCCTGCCGCGCGTCGCCGACATCATCGTGTCGGCACAGGCTGCGATTCCCGGGCACAAGACCGTCGCGGATCGAGTCGCGGGTGCCGGACCGCTCGCCGGGATCGCCGCTGGCGTCGCGGAAGCTCGGACGCCGTGGCTGCTCGTGCTCGCCGGTGACATGCCGTACATCAGCGGCGCCCTGATCGATCGCTTGCTCGCACTCGCGAGCTCCGACGTCGATGCGGTCGGCATCCGGATCGGTGGGCTGCCCGAGCCGCTCGTCTGCGTGCTGAGGTGCGCCGCGGTTCGTCCGCACCTCGAGCGCCGGCTCGTGGCGGGTCAGCTCAAGGCAAGCGCGCTGCTCACCGACGATCGGCTGCGCGTCGCGTGGATCGAGGAGGCCGATCTGCGCGCGGTCGATCCCGAGCTGCGCGCTCTGTTCAACATCAACGAGCCCGACGACGTTCCCGGTCACTAGTCGTCGACGGTGACGGCCGCTTCGATCACGTCGTCCGGGAGCCGGTGCTGACTCGCGAACACCAGCGCCGAGAGCGTGACTGCGATCAGTACTGCCGCCGCGTGAACCTACACGCGCCGCGCAATCGGGCCCGTATCGGACCGCCGCCGCACCAGCAGTCCGAGCGCGAGACCGGGAACGAAGCCGCCAGCGTGCCCCGCGTTGTCGATCCGCCACGCCGAGAGGCCGATGATCGCGATCCAGAGCGCCCACAGCAGCGTGACGACGTAGCGTGATGCGATCGCGCAGGTCAGAACCGTCGCCACGACCGGCGTCTCGGGCTCCCAGAGAAAGCCGAACGTGCGCCGAACGCGCTGCTCGATCAGACCGGAAAGCGGCTCGCCGCAGCGCGTGCACACCTTCTCGTCCGCGCCGGCGGGGTGGGTGCAGCGCGGACATGCCTGGTGCGCGTAGCTGACCGCCTGGGCGCGGTTCTTGACGGTGCCGACGCGGCGGTCCCACGCGCGGCGCCAGGCCCGCAGCTTCCACTGCACGCGGGTGCGATTCGTACCCAGCAGCTCCAGGATCCGGTCCAGCACCGCCACCCACGAACTCTGCAACAGCGGTCGGCACAGGGGGGCGGAAATCCGCGGGTTTGCGACCGGCTTCCCGTTGGATTTTTGGTTTTCTCGCCGCGTTCGATCCTGTACAAGTCAGCCCATGCGCATCGGGGACATCACCGTCGAAACGCCCGTGCTCCTCGCGCCGATGGCGGCCGTGACGGATCTGCCGTTTCGCACCGTGTGTGAGGAGTTCGGTGTTGGCTTCACGATCACCGAGTTTTTGTCCGCGCACGCGCTGTCGGTCGGCGACCCGAAGACCACGGGCAAGCTGACCGCGTCGCTGGAGGGCCGCCAGTTCGGCGTCCAGATCTTCGGCCGCGAGCCCGAGATGATGGACAAGGCCGCCAAGCTCGCGGTCTCGATCGGCGCGTCGCTGGTCGACATCAACATGGGGTGCCCGGCGAAGCGCGTCGTGGCCGGCGAGTGCGGATCCGCGCTGATGCGCGAGCCGCAGATCGCGCAGGAGCTCGTGCGTACGGTCGTCAATGCGGTGCCTGCGAACGTCCCGGTCACGGTCAAGCATCGCGCGGGTTGGGATCAGGCTCACCGCAACGCGCCCGAGTTTGCGTGCGCGATGGTCGAGGCCGGCGCCCGGATGATCACGGTCCACGGCCGCACGCGGACGCAGGGCTTCTCGGGCAAGAGTGACCCCGACATCATCAAGCTCGTGCGCGATGCGCTGCCCTCGCATATCCCGCTCGTCGGCAACGGTGACGTCGTCGATATCGAGGGCTACCTCCGGATGCGCGAGCACACCGGCTGCGACGCCGTGATGATCGGCCGAGGCGCGCTCGGCAACCCGTGGCTGTTCTCGCGGCTGCGCGAGGTCACGTCGGGCCGCCCCGATCCAGGCCAGCCCGGTCTCGCGGAGCGGCTCGCGGTGTTCCGCCGTCACGTCGATCTGATCGAGCAGCTCAAGAAGGGCCCGCGCACGCTGCACGAGGTCCGCAAGGCATGTGCGTGGTACGCGCGCGGCCTCTACGGCTGCAACTCCCTCCGCCTGCGGGTGTGGGAGACCACGGACCTCGCGACCTCGCGCGC
>JAYUYE010000652.1:0-3829 GCA_043752985.1 Myxococcales bacterium | reverse complement strand
GTCCACGACTGGCAGGGTGGCCCGGCCGCGATCTACGCGCGGCTGGCGAGCCATCCGCCGAAGATCGTGACGACGATCCACAACCTCGCCTATCGCGGCATCTTCCCCAAGACGGTGATGACCGAGCTTGGCCTCCCGTGGTCGGTGTTCACGAAGGACCTCGTCGAGTTCTGGGATCAGGTGAGCTTCCTCAAGGGCGCGCTCGCGATGTCCGACGTCGTGACGACGGTCAGCCCGACCTACGCGAAGGAGATCCTGACGCCCGGATTCGGCGAGGCACTCGACGGTTTCCTCGTGCACCACGTCGAGCGGCTCGTCGGCATCGTCAACGGTATCGACACGCACGGCTGGGATCCCGCGACGGACTCCACGCTGCCCGCGCCGTTCTCCGCCGCAGCGCCCGAGGGCAAGGCGGCCTGCCGGCGTGCGCTCGCGACCGAGATCGGGCTGCCGCTGCCCGACGACGAACCACTGATCGGCGTGATCGCGCGGATGACCGGACAGAAGGGGCTCGACCTCGTCGCCGAGATCACGCCCCAGCTCCATCGGCTCGGTGCGCGCCTCGCCGTGCTCGGTGCGGGTGAGCCGGATCTCGAGGCACGATTCACGTATCTCGCGACGACGTTCTCCGAACACGTCTACGCGCGCATCGGCTTCGATATCGGACTCGCTCGTCGGATCTACGCGAGCAGCGATCTGTTCATGATGCCGTCACGGTTCGAGCCGTGCGGCCTGGGTCAGCTGTACGCGATGCGCTACGGGGCGATTCCGATCGTGCACGCCGTCGGTGGCCTGCGCGACACGGTGCTCGATCCGGGCGATGCGGAGCTCGCGCTCGGTCACGGAACCGGGATCACGTTCGTTCCCGCGACGGCTGCGGCACTGCTCGAGGCAGTCGAGCGCGGCATCGCGCTGTTTCGTGATCGTGGAGCATTCGGCGCGCTGCGACGTTCTGCGATGTCTCGCGATTCGTCGTGGACGGCGTCGGCTCGCGACTATCTTCGACTCTATGCGTCACTTCGCATGTGACGCATTCCGGGTGAGGCGTTTCGCTCCATCCCGGAACTGCCGCAAGGGCAACTTATTGGCGATTTCGCCCAATCTACGTCCGGCGTCCGGACGATGGCGTCCGCGACTCGGACGTGGCGGTCCGGTGAGCGGACGCGCACGTCCGAAGTACGGACCCTCACACTGACCGGGCGTCAGCGCACGGTCGACATCAGCCCGTTTTGACGCTTTGGGCTGTGCAGTGGCCTGTCGATAACCCTCGAGATCGGTCGAGTTGTTCACACCTAAACGGGGGCTAACCCCCCGAATCGCAAGGTTCCCTTCTCGACCGCGGACCACGTGTGAATAACCTGTGATTCCGGTGTGTGGGGGAGGACCGGGAGCGACGGCTCCTCACGTACTTACGCGCTGTGTCGCAACACATCGGGTGTAAACCTACATTGTCGCTGGGGCGCCCCATCCGGACCGCGATGAGGCGCAGTCGGGACCATCGCTGAGCAGGATCCAGTGCTCCTGACTGCGTTCCAGTAGCGCTGGATCGGGCACCGAAACCCGCATCCATCGGGCTCGGTGCTCGTGAGCGTTGCGCCCGATCAGTTCGCGGCGGATCCGGACGCGACGTGGTTCAACAGCTCGCACGCTTCGACGTCCTTGCGATCGCACGCGCGCGACAGCAACTTCGTCCCGAGCTCGCGGTCGAGTGGAACGCCCTTGCCCTGCACGCGCATCGCACCGAGCACGCGACACGAGACGACATCATCGCCGCGACAGCCGCGATCGAACCACACGGCTCCGGCACTGCTGCTCGCGGGCAACCCGCGCCCCTCGAGGTACGCGATGCCCATCTGGCGACACGACGTCGGATCGCCGTCATCGCAGCCCTTCTTGTAGTGCGCGATCATCTGCTTGAAGTGCGCGTCGGCATTGCCCAGCGCGTCGCCCATGCCGGCACGGAGCGCGTCGAGGTCGCCCGCATTCGTGCACGCGAACGGTGCGCGTCCGTTGCAGGCGGCGTCGAGCAGCTTCGCCGCGCGCTCGAGGTCGGGCGGGACACCGCGGCCATCGCGGAACATCAGGCCGAGGTTCCGGCACGCGAGGTGATAGCCGGCCTCGCACGTGCGTTGATAGACCTCGACTGCTTTCCCGGGATTCTTTGCCACGCCGAGACCCTCCGTGAGCGCGAGCGCGACCTGGTTGCACGCCGGGAGGTTGCCGCCATTGCACGCCTGACCGAACAGCGCGGCGGCTTTGCCCCCGTCCTTCGGAACGCCGAGACCCTCGGTGTAGAGCACCGCGAGGCTGCGGCACGCCTCGAGGTCACCGGCCACGCACTTGCTGTCGTACTGCGCCGCGACGGCGACGGAGGCCGAGCCGCCGCCTGCCGAACCCGAGCCCGAGCCCGAGCCCGAGCCCGAGCCCGACACCGTGCCCTGATCCGTGCCGGCCTTCTTCTTCCCGCACCCGCTCGCGATCCCGCCGAGGACGATACCGATCGCGATCGCGGTGCGCATCCCGCGGGTCGTAGCACGATCTGCGCGAACGCTCAGCGCTCGAGCACGGCGGAGCGTACGAACCCGAACACGCGATCCGACTGCGCGCGCGAGCTGTGCGGCAGCTGCGCGTACGCGACGAGCGTCAGCGTGCCGAGCACAGCGGCGATCACGAGCGCGCGCCAGCCCGCGACACGTTCGATCGCCCAGCCGACGATGCCGCCGACCAGCAGGAGGTACGGCAGCGCGCCGAACCAGCCCGTCATCCCGAGCGCACTGCCCGCGGTCGGCGCGAACAGGCCGTTGCCGAGCATGCGGAACGTCACCTCGGCGAGCGGGTTCCGCACGCTGTCGGGCCAGTACGGGAACGTCAGGTTGGCGAGACAGTAGATCGCGATGCCGGTGACGATCGTGCTGGCCGCGATCCCGAACACGAGCGGCCGCGTCTTCCATGCCTCGAGCTGCGCCGCGATCGCGGGCAACAGGAACGGCAGCATCGCGGTGATGTAACGCGGACCGACGCCCCAGCCGCCGCGCCAGAAATTGATCGACGACACGAACAGGATGTAGATGACCGCAACCGCGATGCCGACTGCCGCGAGTCCACGCTCGGTGCGCGCAAGCACGACGGAGCCGGGGACCGCGATCAGGAGCCACGGGGCGAGAAAGACAAGGCCGTTGTCGGGACGGATCAGCGACCCGTGGAACGCCTCCCAGCGCAGCTCGGTGATGCCGAGGAAGCCCTGCTGGTGGAAGGCTGCGAACGTGGTCGACGCATCGTAGCCCGTGCGCCACGGGCTACCGAAGCACACCGCGTGATAGGTCAACAACACTCCGATCGGGATCGCGGCCGCGAGCGTGGCCACGCCGATCGCACGCCACAGCTCGGCCCGGTTCATCGTGCGCCACATCCGGGCGACGACGTAGACCGCGACCGGCACCGCCGCGAACACCGCCTGGTAGTCGACGAGCGGCGCCGCACCCGCGAGGGCGCCTGCGACCGCCATGGCCCCCAGGCCCCGCCGGCGCTCGGCGACGTCGACCGCGAGGATCCACGCGCTACCCACGCACACGGCACCGAGCTGGTGCGAGAAGAACAGGATCGAGTAGGTCATCGCCATCGAGCCCAGGGCGTAGGCCACGAGCACGAGGCGGCGGACCGCGGGATCCGGGGCGAACCGCGCGAGAAACCCCCACAGGAGCCACAGGAACGCCAGCATGGGGAAGATCCCGGCAACGACGCGGCAGATCCACAGGGAGGTGGCCAGGCTGGGCTCGCTGACCAGGCGGACGGCCGCGTACGCCGGCATGGCGAGCATCGACGAGCCCGG
>JAYUYE010000651.1:0-3831 GCA_043752985.1 Myxococcales bacterium | reverse complement strand
CGTTGATCTGGAACGACGCCTCGATGAACAGGATCTGGCCGCCGTACTGCTTGGAGACCGAGCTGAACGCGATCACGGGCGCGTCGTATAGCACGCCCCCGCGGGGCCTCTTCAGATATCCTGGGCGCGTGCGCTCAGGGCTTCTCGCAGTTGTCGCGGTGTGGCTCGCCGCGTGCGATCCCACGACCGGCCTTCAGTTCGAGATCGACGCGACGGGCGATCGGACCGCCACCGAGGTCGTGGTCTACATCGGCAAGGGTGACGGCCAGGCGGCGTCGATCGCCGCCGAGCAGCGCACCCCGAGCGACCTCCACAAGGGGCGGTTCTGGCCGTTCGGGCTCGATCCGGAGAGCTTCCAGCTCACGGCCAGCGAGCGCACCGCGACCCTCTCGTTCGCGCCCGGCGGGGACTCCTCGGAGGTCACGATCGTCGCGATCGGGCTGACGGACGGCGCACCGACCTCGGTCGCAACCCAGGCGGTGACGACGATCCGCACCAATCTGGTCGAGGTCTGGACGCTGACGCTCGAGCCCATCGAGGCCGATGTCGACAAGAGCAGCAGCCGGGCCGCCCAGCGCTGGGGCGAGAATCCGGGCGAGCACACGTGCGTCCAGGCGGTCGACCGCGCGGCCACGGACCCCGCACTGAAGAACATCTTCATCGGCACGGACGGCGACCGCGACTGCGATGGTCACCGCCGGTTACTCGCCGACGATTCGCCGAACCCTGCGGAGTGCGACGACGACTGGCACGACGCTATCGTCAAGCCCTCGATCGACACGCTGTCGTGCATGGAAGAGCACATCGCTCAAGGCTTATCCGAGGTCTGCATCGTCGGCGGGCCCCAGTGCGTCGACGGCGAGAGCGCGGCCACCGAGAGCTGCAGTCACTTGGTGCCGTTCTGTGCGCCAGCAAACCTGTGCGCGAGTTGCGATCCTGGCGCGACGCCTGAAGAGCGCTTCCAGTGCGCCCTCGAGACCTCCCCGGTCGGCGGCGGCCCCAATGACCCTCCGATTCCGTTCGTGCGGTGTGAGGTCGATGTCAAGACCGCCAACGGCACGCGGACGGTGTGTCCAACGCGGCTGCGGCTCGTCGCTCCGGGGAGCATCGGTACGCAAGCGATGTGCAGCGGCACGCCGCGCTATCACTCGCGGGATCACTCGACGGGGTGGTCGTCGACCGCCACGATCGGCGGCCTGTCGATGGCCTTCTCGTTCGACCCGGTCGCGCCGGAATGTATCGTCGACATCGTCCCCACCCAGGTCGCCGGTCAATCCATCGCGTCGTCGGGGTCTTCGGAGCACGGGCTCGTCGCCGCCAACGTCACGGCCGACCTCGGTGTCGTCGCCCCGATCCTGTTCACGTTCGTGGATACGGCCGTCTGCGCGAGCCCGCAGCGTGACTGCAGTTCGGTCGGGTGGACCGCCCCCGGCGAGACGATCGCCACGTGCCTGGCGATCAACCTCTAATCATCCGACGGCGCGCCGGGCTTCTTCGCGCGTGCCTTGCGACTCGCCGCGATCCGTAGCGCTTCGCTCTGCTTCGTCATGCCGACGGCGCGCTCTCCCGCTAGCTTGTGAAAGCTCGCGAGGCGCTCGGGGGCGACGGCATCGCGCACCGCGCAGCCGGGCTCTTTCTCGTGGCGGCAGTCGCGGAACTTGCAGCCGACGGCGAGCGCGGCGATGTCGTCGAACGCGACCTCCTCCTCGTCATCGACCCACTGCGCGAGCTCGCGCATGCCGGGCGTATCGATCCACAGGCCGCCGGCCTCGGAGACGAACAGCTCGCGTCGCGTCGTGGTGTGTCGGCCGCGCTCGTCGCCGCGGAGGGCCCGGGTCACCTGATGCGTGCCGAGTAGCGCATTGAGCAGCGTCGACTTGCCGACGCCCGAGCTCCCGAGCAGCACACACGTTTTGCCGGGCCCGCCCAGCGAGCGTAGCTCGTCGAGGCCGTGACCTTTCGTGCTCGACAGCGCGACCACTCGCACCGCGGCGATCTTCGCGAGTGCGGCGAGGCCGGGACTCGGATCCGCGACGAGATCGATCTTCGACAGCACGAGGACCGGCTCGATCCCGCCGTCGCGCAGAAGGCCGATGTAGCGATCGAGGCGGGCAGGAGACAGATCCGAGTTCGCCGACGTCATCACGAGTCCGACGTCGACGTTCGCCGCGAGCGGTTGGGGTGCGGTGGCTTCGCCGGCGGCCTTGCGCACGAGGAAGCTGCGGCGCGGGAGCAGCGCGCGCACGACCGCTGCACCACTGTCCGCGACCGCCGCCTCCCAGCGCTCGACGAGCACCCAGTCGCCGACGGTCGGCAGCGCACGCTTGTCGCTCGCCTCGTTGTACAGCTTGCCGGTCAGCTCGACCCAGCCCACACCGCCAGGTCCGAGCGCCTGGTTCGCGCCGCGGTGCTCCGCCCCGCTCCGCACCGGCTGCCACGCAGCGTCCGGATCGGCGAGCCGCCGCGCGGCCTCCCACGCGTCGTCCCAGCCCAGCGTGCGCAGCTCGTCGCTCACACCGACAGCTCGTGCCCGAGGAGCGAGAGGGGAAACACCTGCGCGCCATCCGCGACGCTCTGGAGCAAGCTGCCGAGCTCGGCGCCGCGCAACGGTCGCGCGCGGATCTCATCGAGCGTCAGGTACGCCGCGCCAAGCGACTCGGCGTCCGCCGTGGTCCGCGGTGCCGTGTCATCGAGTGGAGTGCCGGTGAAGATCAGGCGGACGCGCGCAGCGTCATCCGACGGCGAGTGCTCGACCCGGAGCAAGCCATCGAGACGAACCGGGACACCGGTCTCCTCGAGGACTTCGCGCACCGCCGCGTTGATCAAACTCTCGCCGGGTTCGACGCGTCCACCCGGAATCGACCACGTCTTGCCGTACTTCTGCTCCTGCGTCAGAAGAAAGCGGTGGCCGCGCCGCACCACGACGAGTGCGAAGTACAAGGTCGGGATCGGTGTGCGAGCCATGCGTGCAGTGTAAGTGATAGCGTTCCGCATGTCCGAGGGCGAGGACGAGCGCGACCTGCTGAAGTTGAAGCTCGTGCGCGCCTTCTCGGCGAACGTTCCCCACAACAAGGCACTCGGCATGCGGATCCTCGAGATCACCACCGCCGAGGCACTGTTCATGCTGCCCTACGACGCCAAGCTCGTCGGAAATCCTGATACCGGTGTCCTCCACGGCGGCGCGATCACCGCTCTCATCGACGGCGCCTCCGGCGCGGCTGTGTTCGCAGCGCTCACCGACTTCGTGCCGATCGCGACCCTCGACCTCCGCATCGACTACCTCCGCCCCGCCGAGGCCGGTCTCGCGGTCCACGCCCGCGCCACCTGCTACAAGCTGACCCGCAACGTCGCCTTCACCCGCGCGGTCGCCTACCACGACGATCCCGACGACCCGATCGCCCACTCCGTCGGCACCTTCATGCTCTCGACCCCGACCGGTCAGCCCAAGCCATGAGCCTCGTCGACCAGCTCACCGCGGCGAAGCAGGCGAACGACTTCCAGGCCCTGTTCGATCTCATCCCGTACGCCACGTTTCTCGGCCTCACCGCCTCACGCGAAGGTGACGAGCTCGTCACCACGATGCGCTACGGCGAGCACCTGATCGGCAATCCCACGCTCCCCGCGCTTCACGGCGGAACGCTGGGCGCGCTGCTCGAGTCGGCCGCGATCTTCCAGCTCCTGTGGAACGCCGAGACGATCGTGCTGCCAAAAACGATCACGCTGACCGTCGACTACCTGCGCTCGGGCGGCCCGGTCGATACCCATGCGCGGGGCATCATCACGCGCCAAGGCCGGCGCGTCACGAACGTGCGGATGGAGGCGTGGCAGGCG
>JAYUYE010000650.1:0-9265 GCA_043752985.1 Myxococcales bacterium | reverse complement strand
GGACCTCGCTCCCCGGATACCGAGTGGCGGGCGCCCACAGCTCGATGCCGCGTTCGTCGACGGCCTCGCCACGAACCTCGAGCCACGTGGCCGGCGGGAGGTCGAGCAGGCTCGACAGCGCGCGCGTCTGATCGATCACGACGGTGCGCGCGGGCCGATCGTCGATGGTGAGCTGCACCGTCGGCCCGGTCGGTACCGCGGGCGGTGGTGGATCGCCACGGCACCCCGCGAGCCAGGCAAGCGCGAGGGCGACCGCGGCACGTGCCGTGGGTGAGCTGGTGTGGGACTTTCTCACGCGTGACGGTCGATGGTAGCGTGAAGCACCGTGCGCCGACTCCTGACTCTGATCGTGCTCGCGATACCAGCAATTGCTGCGGCCGAGACGGACAAGGCAGCACTCGCGCGCGAGCTGTTCGATCTCGGTGTCGAAGAGTACAAGACGAAGCAGTACACCGCTGCGGCCGCGTCGATGTCGAAGTCACACGCACTCGATCCACAGCCCAACGCGCTCTACGCGCTCGCGCAGGCGGAGCGGCTCAGCGGTAACTGCAAGGATGCGATCACGCACTACCAGCAGGTGATCGACACGGCAAAGGACGACAAGACAGTCACCGCGGTGAAGGGCAACATCGAGCTCTGCCAGGCGCTCGAGCGCGGCGAGAAGGCGAAGGAGCCCCCGTCGGAGGCGAAGACCGCCGAGCGCGACGCTCCGGTTCTCCAGATCCGAACCGTCTATCGCACGGAGAGCCGCACCGACAAGCTCGCGATCGCATTGTTCGCCGGCGGAGGTCTCGCGGTCGGTGGATCCGTTGCGATGTTCCTCGTCGCGCGCTCGGCCCGCAGCGACGCAGATCGCGCGCAGTCGCTCGAGGAGTACAACGATCTCTTCGACCGCTCGAAGCGGCTCCGCTTGATTTCGTACGGAGCGGCTGGCCTCGGCCTCGGCTTGATCGCCGTCGCTGCGTACCGCCTGATCGGCGGCAGCGGAGAAACCCGCACGCAGAAGGTCGCGCTCGTACCGACCCCGGGCGGGTCGCTCGTCTCCTGGTCCTCCACCTGGTAGCAAAGGAATCGCGGTGGAGGGGGAGGTGAAGCCGAGTGAGGAGCTGACGGCAATCCTTCCGACGGATGCCCCGGGAGAGCCGTCTGCGACCATTGCACCGGCCGCGTCCGCGCGGATCCCCATGTCGCGGACCTCCGCGAGTGGCACGACCGTTGGCTCTCCGCTCGAGGCGCTCGAGCGTGACGAGATTCTGCGCACGCGCAGGTTCTGCTTCATCGGTGCGGTGATCGGCATGTGCGGTGGCCTGTCCGTGCCGCTTCTGCCGGGCGATCCCACCGCGACGGCAATCCTCCTGTCCGCCGTCGGGCTCGCGCTGTCCGCCGTGTTGTTCCTGTGGCTGCGCACCAGTGACCCACTGAAGTTCCGCCGCCCGTCGACGATGCTCGGCTGGTACGTCCCCGCGGTCTGCGTCACGGCTTCGCTGCCGTACTTCGGCGTGTTCTCCCCGGCCGCGGTGGTGCTCGTGCTTGGCATCTACTTCACTGGCCTCGGCAAGAACAGCGGCCTCGCCCTCGCCGTGTACGTCACGTGCGCCGGCGCGCAGGCGATCCTCGCGGTCATCATCATCACCGGCACCATGCGCGACACCGGCATCGTGCAGATCGCGCCGATCGGCAACTACGAGAAGTGGATCGTGCAAGGCCTCGTGCAGATCGTCCTGCTCGCGACCTACATCACCGCGCGCGTCTCGCGCAGGACCGCACTCGTCGCGGTCGGCGAGCTGGAGCGAGCGGTCCGGCTCGCCGCCCATCGCGAAGCACTGCTGCTCGAGGCGCGTGAGGAGCTCGAGCGCGCGCTGCTCCAGGGTCGCGGCCGGTTCACCGACCAGACGATCGGCGGCTATCAGCTCCAGGAAGTCATCGGCCGCGGTGCGATGGGCGAGGTCTACGCCGCCGTCGACAGCAAAGGCCACTCGTTTGCGATCAAGCTTCTCGCGCAGGCGTCGCTCGGCAACCTCAATCATGTGCTGCGCTTCCTCCGCGAGCTGCGCACCGCCGCCGGGATCCAATCCGCCAACGTCGTGCGCGTGATCGAGGTCGGCGAGTCGCCGGTGCCCTACCTCGTGATGGAGAAGCTCGAGGGCAAGACGCTCGCAGAGCTGCTGCGCAACAAGAGCGCGCTCTCCGCCGGCGAGGTCGTCGAGATGGTGCGCCAGGTCGGCGCGGGGATCACCGCCGCGGCCGCTGCTGGCGTCGTGCACCGCGACCTCAAGCCGCAGAACGTCTTCCTCCACCGCAATCAGTGGAAGGTGCTCGACTTCGGTGTCGCGCGCGCGGTCGACTCCGGCGACACGCTGACCGCGGGCCACGTCGTCGGCACGCCGTCGTACATGGCGCCCGAGCAGGCGAGCGGCGCCACCGTCGATCACTGCACCGATCTCTATGCGCTCGCCGCGGTCGCGTACCGGGCACTCACCGGTCACCCACCGTTCGCCGCCGGCGAGATCGCCGAGACGCTCTACAAGGTCGTCCACACGCTGCCTCGCCGGCCGAGCGAGCTCGTGCCCACGCTGCCACCCGAGATCGATCTCGTGCTCGCGATCGGCCTCGCGAAGCGGACCACCGATCGGTTCACCTCGGCGATCGAATTCTCCGACTCGATGTATCACGCGTTCGCGGACACGCTGCCTGACCACATCAAGCAGCGCGGTCTCGCGCTCGATCGGGCGGGTGCGTGGGCGTCGCCGAAGCACCGGCCGTCGACGGCGCGCCTGCGCGGTCCGGCGCGCTAGCTACGTTGATCGCGCGTGATCGCTACAAGCCGGCGGCGGTGAGAGCGTTGATAGCCGCCCGCAGAGCGCCTGCGAGCTTCGGGTGTTCGACCTCGAGCGATTCGTACGCCGCGTGCAGCCGGTCGGAGAGCGAGTTGTAGTGCGCTGCGTCGTGCGGCTCGTTGACGATCGTGCGCAACTGCGGCCGCAACGATTCGAGCGCGGGGTGCGGCTCGGTCTCGAGGTGGTCGTGCAACCCGCGAACTCGTTCGATCACGTCGGGGGTGGGCATACCGGGACCGTAGCACCGCATCTCCGAGGGTGCTCCCGTCGCCGAGGACCGGAGTATCGAGTGCAAAGGCGAGCTGTCGAGAGCTCGCTGGCCACTGACTACGTCAGGTCGAGCTTCGCAGCGAATGTCGTGGTCGGGGCGAGAGGATTCGAACCTCCGACTCCCTGGTCCCAAACCAGGTGCGCTACCAGGCTGCGCTACGCCCCGAAGGTCTATCGATTACCACGTGAGTGCCGGGAAGGGCATCCCCGAAACGAACAACGTCCCCGGCCGGAGCCGAGGACGTCAGCAAAGGCGCGAAGAGCCCTACTCTTTTTCGGCCGGAGCGGCGGCTGGAGCGGCGGGTGCTTCTGCAGCCGGTCCCGACGACTTGCCGCCGGCGTAGTAGTTGCGGAGCATCGTGGTCTCGAGGTTCAGGTCGCCGATCGTGGTCTTGCCCTCGCCTGCCTTGATGGCCGCCTCGAGCTTGATCACGCACGCGGCGCACGGGCTGCCCTGGATCTTCGGCAGCGCGAGCAGGACGCTCTGGCGGATCAGGCGGACGTCGCTCTTCGATGCGTCGAGCAGCGTGTCGGTCAGGCTCGATGCCTTCGGACCGGCCTTGCCGATCTCGAGCATCGCGCGCTCGACGTTCGCCTCGACGAGACCCTTCTTCTCGTCGTCGGTCCACGCCTTGATGTCCTTGATGTACGGCGTCAGGTTCTTCGCCGCCTCGGCCGGCGTCAGCTTGAGGGCCGCCGCGTAGCACTTGAGGTCGTCCTTGCAGCGGATCGCGACCTCGATGCGAGCGATGTGCGTCTGGAACATGCGCGCGTAGCCCTTGTACGACTTCACCGCGTTATCGAGCGCCTTGTACGGAGCCGTGGCTTCCTTGTGCTTCTTCTTGAAGACCTTGAACTCGTCTTCCATCTTCTTGGTCGAGGCGGTCGCCGCCTTGATGTCCTCGGCGGTCTTGCTCTTGTCGTTCGTCAGGCGGATGAGATCCGTCTTGGCCTTCTCGAGCGCCTTCTTCTGGCCCTCGAATACCTTGTCGGCTGCGTCTGCATCCGCCTTCGGCTTGCCCCCTGCTTCCTTCGCCTTCTCGCCCGCGGCCTTGAAATACTTCTCGGCGAGGCCCTCGAGGACGTCGATCGTCTTCGGGTCACGCGACAGGCGAGCGAACGCCGTCGCCGCTTCCTGGCGGAGGCCGTCGTCGGCGGTGTTGTCCGCGGCGATCTTGCCGAGCTCGACCACGCCGGCGTTGTCACGGGTGAGGAACGGATACGCGCTGATCGCGAGGATCTTCACGCCGAGGTCGGGCGACGCTGCGGCCTCGCCCTTCTTGGGAGCCGGCGCTGCGCCGGTGTTCCACATCGCGAGGACGGGCTTGGCCGCCTCGACCGCGCCGATCTTGCGGAGCGCGTCGAACAGCGCGTTGTACTGCGTGTTCGGGCTCGGCTGATCGTCCATGAAGTAGACCGGCACCGCGGGGCGCTTGAGCGCTGCGAGCAGGTCCGGAGCCGCGCCGGTGTCGTAGAAGTCACCGAGCACGACGGCAGGATAGAAGTCCTTCGCGGAGACTGGCTGGCACTGGTCGGGGGGCGCGTCGCCCTTGTCGCCACAGTACTTGTCGAGCCGCTTCTCCTTGAACAGCTGATTGACCTCGGCGTGATCGCCGCGGAGCACCTTGCGAAGCTCGTCCTTGGCGGTCGGGCCAGTCGCGACGAGCGCGCGGCGGATCTGCATGAACAGCTCCGGCGTGCGGTACATCGAGAGCACGAGCGTCTTCGCGGCGGTCGGGACGCGGAGGTCGCCGAGTGCGTTGATCGCAGAACCGGTGATGCCGAGGAAGAGACCGAACTTCTCCTCCATCGCGCGACCCTGCTCCTTGTCCTTCGCCGTCTTCGGGTGCGGCGGAGGCTCGCGGTCGATGATCTTGACGAGAGCGCCGGCCGACTTGGACTTGTCGGTCTCGTACTTGCCCATCGCGCGGATCGCGCCGATCTGGGCGGCGATCAGCTTCTTGGTGACCGGCTTGTTCGCGATCTCGATCAGCGCGTCGAGACCCTCGGGGATCCTCGACTCGCCGAGCGCGTCGGCAGCCTTGCTGGCGCTGTCGACCGAGCGCGGGTTGGCCTCGTCGACCTCGGTCAGCGCGGCGGTCAGGAACGGCAGCGCCTTGTCCCAGTTCGCCTTGCGGCCTTCCTTTTCGTAGTCGGTGGCGAACCGAGCTTTCGCCTCCGCGGGCGTCAGCGGACGCGCGAGGCCGATGATGACTTGCAGCAGACGAACAGGTTTACCCTGATCGCGCCACGCTTCACCAAGGGCGGGGATCGCGCTCGGATCGCCGAGCTGTTCGAGCTCCGTGACGGCGCGCTCGGATTCCGCTAGGTCTCCGAGCTTCTTCGTCCACGTCGAAGCGCTGTAAGGATTGTCGGGGCAGCCGGTCGAGCTCAAGGCGAGCCCGGCCAGCATGACGAGTGCCAGTAGGCGCGTCATGAGGCTCTCTTTTCTACTTGTTCAGCGTCCAGAACAGTTACTTGTTCTTGACGGCGAACAAGAGGTTATCAAAACCGGCGGCCTTTGCGGTGTTCACGATCTTGTTGATCAGACGAGCATCCGTAGTTTCGTCTGCCTGAAGAATCGCGAGACCGTCCGGGCAGATCTTGCCCGGCTGCGGACGGATGTTGTTCTTCGCGTCGTCGCACGCCTTGGCGAGATCCTTGGGAAGCTTGCCCATTCCGACATCTTCCTTGATCTTCTTCGCAGCGGCATCGAGGCGCTCGTACAGAGCGTCGATCTTGAACGTCGGCGAGTCGTCGCGCAGCGCGCTGTCGACCGTCGCGACCAGCTGTCCCTGGTACGTGATCTCGGACTTGGTCACGATGATGACGGGCGCCTGCTGCAGCGTCTGCTTCGAGTCTGCAATCGGCAGGTCGAGGCCGCGCTGCGCCTGGAGGAGCTCGCCAGAGGCGGAGAACACCATCAGGAGGAAGCACACGAGCATCGTCATCATGTCGACGAATGGCACGAGGTTGAGCGAGATGTTCGACGCTCGACTACCCGCGCCACTTCCGGCCTTCTTGACCAGATGCTTGAACGGAACCGAGCTGTAGAGGCGTGAGCCTGCTCTGTGAACTGGCATGGCCGACCCTCCTTAAAGTGACGGCCGGGCCGCGAGGCCCGCCGGGTCAGAGAGACCGACGTCGATGAACCCCACCTTGATGGCGTAGTCCATGGCGCGGATGACGTCCTGGTACTTGACCGGGCTCTGGGTGGTCGATTCGGCCGCGATCTCGAGGTCCGCGCGATCGGCAAAGAACGCCGACGCCTTGTGCTCCTTGAGCGTGGTCTCGAACTTCACCCAATCCTGGTCGCCCGCGGCGAGCTTCGGGATCTCCTGGAACTCGTTGACGCGGGACAGCCCGACCCAGATCCGGTCCGCCTGGACGAGCACGGACAGCGTGACGGTCTCGTCGTCCTTCTGGACGTTCGAGGTGTCGCGCGTCTTGCCCTTCGGCTGGATATTGATCTGAGCGATGTTGACCCAGACTGCGGTGACGAGAAGGAAAGCAGTCAAACAGCTCATCAGATCGATGAACGGGATGATGTTCAACTCGACGTTGACGCTTCCTTTTTCGTCCGCTCCTACTGCTGCACCCATGGTGGGTTCTCCTCGCTAAAGTTGAGCTTGTTGCGAGAGAGAACTACGCCTGGGGCTGCATCTGCGAGCGGTGCGACGTCACGAGGTTGACGACCTGGACGGTCACCTCGTTGATGTCGTCGATGACGTGCGTGGTCTTGCCCTGGAGGAGCGAGAACCCGAGCAGGCCGATCAGCGACGTGCCGATACCGAACGCGGTGCAGTTGAGTGCTTCCGAGATGCCGTTCGCGAGCTCGGTGGCCTTGTTGCCACCCTCGTCGCTACCGACCGAGCCGAACGACTTGATCATGCCTGCGATGGTGCCGAGGAGGCCGGCCATGACGGCAAAGTTCGCGAGCATCGCGAGGTACGGGGTGCGCGCGTTGATCTTCGGCAGCTCGCGGAGAGCGGCCTCGTCCATCGCAGCCTGGACCTCGTCGTCGCTCTTGTTGAACTTCATGAGGCCGGCCTGGACGATGCGGGTCATCGGCGTCGGGTTACCCGAGCAGACCTTGATCGCGCCCTGCACGTTGCCGGACATCACCTGGCTCTTGAGGAGCGCGAGGAGCTTGTCCTTGTCGACCGAGGCTCGGAACAGGTACACGGAGCGCTCTACGATCACGGCGATGATGAGCACCGAGACGAAAAGGATGGGCCACATGCCCCATCCGCCCTTGTGGAACGCCGTTGAAATTGCGGTCAGCATCTAGAAATCCTCCGAGTGGGGTGCAGCGACGCGGTCAGGTCAACACCTCTGGTGCAACGGCCGATCCACGGTGCAACCAATCAAGATTGTTGCGGATGCACAGATCGCGAACCGATGTAACCCCGGGGCATCTCGGGACGCCGCGGGGCGAAATGCTACGCCACCTTTCGGAAGCATTTCGATATGCCGCAATGCGGCGACCAAGGAGTGGCGCAACGAAGTGCGGGAACCATCGCGCAGGGATAGTGTCGTAGTCGCATGAAGCTGCCGCGCTCGCTCGGGCTCGTCGACATCGCGATCATCACCGTGGTTCTCGTGATGGTCGTCCTGCCGGCGCGCCGGATGTATGCAAACGCGGCACACAAAGCGGATGCGGCCGCGCAGTTCGCGCTCGCTCTTGCCGAGGCGCGAACCATGGCGCAGCCGACCGATGGCATGCACGCCGCCGATCTCGCGCGCCGGCTCGGCGACGCCAACTTCAAGGACTGGGCGATCGAGGTCGCCGTGGATGGCGCCGTGCGCGCCCGCGGCACGCCGACCGAGTGGCGCGCGCTCCTCGCGGCCAGCATCGCCTACGTCGACCGGCTCGATGTCGTCGCGGCGCTCGACTACGCAAACCGTGCGATCACGTCCTGCCAGGCAATGCAGGGTGGCTGCCCGAGCTGGGAAGAGGTCCGCATGAAGCTCTACCACCAGCACCTCGACGCTGGCGTCGCGTCCGGGATCGACCCGCGCCACGATCCCAAGGGCTTCCGGACTGCCGGTGAGAGCGCCGTGCGCACGATCCGGCTCAATACGCAGGACCGAGAGAATTCCCCCGCTCCGCCCCGCGCTCCCTGAATGAACAGCCTCTGACTTGCCGTGCGCGCCCTGTGCGAGCGGGGTAGACTTTGGGCATGCGCAGGTTGCTGCTACTGGTTCTGGCGGCGTCCTGTGGGCCCTCGGTCAAGCCAGCAGCGCCCCGGGTGCGGATGACTGCCAAGGACATCGTCCAGCAGTCGACGGACGCGATCGTTCGCATCGAAGCGGGCGGTGACAAGGTCGGCACCGGCTTCATCCTCGACAAGAGCGGGCTGATCGCGACCAACCTCCACGTCGTCACGGGCGAGAGCGAGATCAAGGTCAAGCTGCACGACAACACGCAGTACCAGGTCCTCCAGGTCGCCGGCGTCGATCCGGGACGTGACCTCGCGCTCTTGCGGATCAAGCCGACCAAGCCCCTGACCACGCTGCGCCTCGGGGACTCGGATCAGATGTCCGCGGGCGATCAGGTGATCGCGATCGGCAATCCGCTCGGCGTGTTCGACTACTCGGTCTCGAGCGGTCTCGTCAGCCAGGTCCGCGCCGTGTGCGGGCCGACCGAGGAGAAGTGCCCGCCCGGTGGCCTGACGCTGCTCCAGATCTCCGCGCCGATCTCGCAGGGCTCGAGCGGCGGCCCGCTGTTTAACCAGGTGGGCGAGGTCATCGGCATCACGACCGCGATCAACGGCGAGGGTCAGCTCATCAACTGGGCGATGCCGGCGAATTACCTCAAGCCATTGATCGCGCAGCCGGCCCCGATGGGAGTTGCCGCGTTCGCCCAGAAGATCGAGAGCCTCTCGATGGGCGGCGAGCAGTCCGGCGGTGGCGACGGCGTGCCGATCCAGCGCGCGGTCCCGGATCACGAGCTCACCATGCTCACCGGTTGCAAGGGCCCGCACCTCGCCGAGGTTTCGGCGGCGATCGCCGAGGCCATCGAGCTCGGCGCCCCGCTTTACAACGCGGGCAACCACGAGGCTTGCTTCCGGATCTACGAGAACACCGTCACCAGGTTCGAGCGCGATGGCGCGTGCAAGGGAATGCGCCGGGCGATGGGCGACGGCCTCCTCCGC
>JAYUYE010000649.1:0-3834 GCA_043752985.1 Myxococcales bacterium | reverse complement strand
GTTCGCCGAAGGCGCCGCATGCGGTCCCGATGGATGCGACTGAAGCGGCTGTAGCGCCCCCGACAATCCGCCGGGGACGGGCGGCCCAGGAGACTCCTAACCCGTGGCTGATCGAGTTGTCGGTACGAGCAAAGTGCTCGCAACCAGCCAGCTCCTCCGCTGGCACGACGGGTGCTCGAGGAGGAAGGCATGAAGACCATCCTCCTCCTCACCACGGTCGCGGCGCTCACCTCGCCGGCGTTCGCCGGAAAGCGCGCGGCCAGTTCAACCCAGGGCTCCAAGAAGACCGTGATCGGGGAGATCAAGATGGCGCCTGAAGCGCCGATGCCGAAGCTGGACTTCGGCGAGTCGTACGTCCTCGGCGCTCGGACCTCGGCGGAGCCCACGTCGTCCGAGCCCACGAATGCCGCGAAGAGCGTCAGCAACTCGCAAGTCGGCCAGGTCGTGCGCGACCGCGTCGAGGAGCTCGAGTACTGCTGGCTCCGCCTCCCCGCGTCCAGGCGCGTGGCGACCTCCGCGACGCTTCACCTCGCGATCGAAGCAACCGGCTCCGTTGCCGGCGTGACGATCGACGGCGTGTTGCCCGCCGGTATGAGCAAGTGCATCACCGCTGCCGCGAGCAAGTGGACGTTCCCGGCAGCCGATAGCGGCTGCGAGATCGAGCACGGCATCTCGATGGGCATGAAGTCCGACACGGTTCGCTAGACCGCCTCTCTCGACGGTCGCGTGAGAGACTCACGCGGTGAAATGTTCGACGTTCAGCTCGGGGATGGTGTTCGCGGCGGCGATGGTGATTGCTGCCTGTGGCGGGAAGCGCTCGACGTCCAACGACGATGCGAGTGCGAAGCCGAAGGTGCAGAACGTTCTGCCTCCTGGCCTCGACCTGCGCGTGTCCAATGGCAAGGCGGGGGCTCCGGCGTACGATCGCAGCAAGGTCGCCACCACGACCAAGCTCGCCGACGCCGAGATCGCCGCCGTGCTCGCGCGCACCAAGCCGGTCGTGCCTGATCCGGCAGACAAGCAAGCGTTCGCGATCCGCGCGAGCTCTCAGCCGCCGCCGCACACGGGGACGACGATCACCACGACGTTTCCGCCTCCGCCATCGACGCTGCTTCCGCCCGCGCCGACCGACGGCGGCAAGGAGCTGCGCGTCTTGCGCTACATGCCCGAGGGAAAAGTTCCGCTCGCGCCCGAGCTGACGGTGACGTTCTCGCAGCCGATGGTCGCGGTCACCTCGCAGGACGGCGCGGCCGCGGTGCAACCGGTCAAGCTCACGCCGCAGCCGCCCGGGACGTGGCGCTGGGTAGGCACGCGAACGATCGTGTTCGACCCTTTGGTGCGGTTCCCGCAGGCGACCACGTATCGCGTCGAGATCCCGAGCGGGACGAAGGGCGTCTCGGGTGCGGCGATCAAGGAGCCGGCAACGTTCTCGTTCGAGACGCCACCTCCGAAGATGGTGTCGTCGTACCCGTACGAGAGCGCGCCGCAGCGTCTCGACGTGCCACTGTTCATCGCCTTCGATCAGAAGATCGATCCCAAGGCCGTGCTCGCGAAGATCCAGCTCCGGGTGAATGGCACCGCGGTCCGCGGGCTGCAACTGCTCGACGCCGCCGAGATCGAGAAGGATCCGTTCCTGCGGCCGGTGGTCGCGAACGCGAAGACCGACGAGCTCGACGGGCGGTGGCTCGCATTCCGGCCGACGCAGAAATTGCCGGCCGACGCCGCTATCGAGGTCGTGATTCGAGCCGGCACGCCGAGCGCGGAGGGTCCGAACCCGACCGTCGAGGAGCAGCGCTTCACGTTCCGGACCTATCCGCCGCTGCGGATCGTGTCGACGAAGTGCAACTACAAGGGCGATCCCTGCCGCCCCAGCGACGCGCTGCCGATCGAGGTCAACAACCCGCTCGACGTCGAGCTGTTCGACGCGAAGCAGATCACGGTACGGCCGGAGATCCCGAACATGAAGGTCGTGCAGTACGGCCGCTCGATCGGGATCATGGGAGCGACGAGGCCGCAGACCACGTACACGGTGACGATCGCGCCGTCGCTGCAGGATTCGTTCGGGCAGACGCTCGGGAACGCCGAGACCGCGACGTACCGGATCGGCGATCCCGAGAACTACTTCAACGGCCCGTTCGGGATGGTCGTGCTCGATCCGAGTGCACCGAAGCCCACGCTCGATGTGTTCACCACGCAGTACCCGCAGCTCAACGTCCGGCTGGTCCGGATGACCCCCGACGACCTCGACGCGTTCGGGTACTACATGGAGAACCAGTGGAACAAGGATCATCCGCCCGCGATGCCGGGCAAGATCGTCTTTGACGACAACATCGGGACGAGCGGCAAGACCGATCTCAGCGAGACCAAGATCGATCTGAGTCGCGCGCTCGATTCAAAAGGACTCGGTCACGTCGTCGCGATCGTGTCGCCGCGACCGTGGAAGAAGAGCTACGCGCCGGACAGCCGGATCAGCTGGATCCAGTCAACGCGGCTCGGAATCGACGCCCATGTCGACCACGACAACCTGCTCGCATTCGTCACCGATCTGGAGACCGGCAAGGCGGCGGCCGGCGTCGAGGTCGAGCTGCGGCCAGCGGGCACAAAGGCAACGACCGATGCGACCGGGCTCGCGAGCATCTCGCTCGCCGGGATGGCAGTCGGGCGCCGGCACCACGTGATCGCGCGGCGCGGCGATGATGTCGCGATCCTCGTGGAGCACGCCGGCTGGTCGGGCCCGGGGTCGTGGATCACCAGGCCGCGCGAGCCATCGACCGAGTGGTTCACCGTCGACGATCGCCGGCTGTATCGCCCGGGCGAGCAGGTCTCGATCAAGGGCTGGTTGCGGATCGTCGACCCAGCCAAGGGCGGCGATATCGGCGCGCACCCACCGGCGCCGCTCACCTACGAGGTGACCGATAGCCAGAACACCAAGATCGCGACGGGTACCGGCACGGTCAACGCGCTCGGCGGCTTCGAGGTCTCGTTCACGCTGCCGAAAACGCTGAACCTCGGGCATGCAGCGGTCCGGTTCACCGCGGCAGGCACGAAGACCCACTCGCACGAGCTCCGCGTCGAGGAGTTCCGCCGGCCCGAGTTCGAGGTCACCGCGAAGGGCGGTGATGGACCATTCCTGATCGGAGCGGCCGGCGACATCTCGGTGTCCGCCAAGTACTTCACGGGGGCGGCACTCCCCGGCGCGCAGGTCGACTGGACCCTGCACGCAGCCGAGGCGAGCTTCGCGCCGCCGAACCGCGATGACTACGTGTTCGGCGCATGGAAGCCGTGGTGGGGTGGTCGGGGCGACTACGACGCCGACGAGGGCGGCCACGCGTTCGAGGAGGGAGGCCGCATGCACCTCCCCGGTGACGTCAATCGCTGGACGTCCGCCGGCAAGACCGATGCAAGCGGGGAGCATGTCCTCCATCTCGACTTCGTGTCCGCGAACCCGTCGGTGCCGATGACCGTGCAGGCATCCGCGTCGGTGATGGACGTCAACCGCCAGGCGTGGTCGGCGTCGACGTCGATTCTCGTGCATCCAGCAGCGCTGTACGTCGGCCTTCGCACGAAGCGACCGTTCGTCGACAAGGGCGTTCCGTTCGAGCTCGATGTGATCGGCGTCGATCTCGACGGCAAGGTGGCACCGGGCGCCAAGATCGCACTCACGGCGTTCCGCCAGGACTGGGAATTCAAGAAGGGCGAGTACAAGCAGATCGAGGTCGATCCGCAGTCTTGCTCCGTCACGATCCAGAGCGACGCCGGGAACTGCACGTTCACCACGAAGGAAGGCGGCAGCTACCACGTCACCGCGACGATCACGGATGCGAACGGCCGCAC
>JAYUYE010000648.1:0-3837 GCA_043752985.1 Myxococcales bacterium | reverse complement strand
AAGCTGACCCTCTTGATCGTGGCCTTGTTGGTGTCGAAGTAGACCGTCTGCTTGATCTCGATCTTGGTCTCCGTGACCACGACGTTGACGTACTTCTTGGGGCAGCCGTCCGGAGGCACGCCCGGCTCGAGCGGGCACTTGTCGGTGAGGTCGGGGATGCCGTCCTTGTCGTTATCCGGATCCGGGCAGCCGTCGTCGTCCTCGAAGTTGTCCTTGTCCTCGGGCTCGCTCGGGCAGGCGTCGATCTTGTCGGCGATGCCGTCCTTGTCGTTATCGGGGTCGGGACAGCCGTCCTCGTCCTCGAAGTTGTCGCGATCTTCGGGAATCATCGGGCACCCATCGACCTTGTCGGCGATGCCGTCGGCGTCGTTGTCGTCCTCGGGGCATCCGTCCTCGTCCTCGAAGCCGTCGAGGTCCTCGGGGACGCGCGGGCACTTGTCGATGTCGTCGAGGATGCCGTCACCATCGATGTCGCCCGGGCCCGGTTTCGGCGCCGGCGCCTGGTCGGTGCATTTGTGTTTCGGGCTCTTCTCGACGGCGAGCTTCGCGTTGGTCTCGGCGACTCCGGCAAGCCGACGAGCATCGTGAAAGTTGCCCTCGTCGAGCTCGTGCGACGCGAAGTCGTTGTTCGACTCCGCCATCGCGAGCTCGACCGGAGCGCAGCGCTGCGCGCCGTTCGCCCGCGCGGTCGAGATCAGCTCGCTGGTGCTCGCGGTCTGCGTTCGAACGGCCGAGCCGGCACAGCCGACCGAAACCAGCAGGACGAGTGCGCGCTTCACGGCGCGTCCTTGGCTGGCGCGACCGGCGTCGAATCGCCTTTCGCCGGTGCCACGTCGGGCTTGAGCTCGAGTGGCCGCTTCGACGGGTCCTTCGCGGCGATCTCCGCGTTGCTGAGCGCGAGGTCCGCGGCCTCGGTGGCGAGCCGACCAAATCGATTGGCTCCCTCCCAGTCGGACTTCGCAGCCTTCACCCGCGACTGATGCAGGTACTGCGTCGCGCGCGTCCAGTAGTACGGCGCGTACTTGTCCGCCTGCGCCGCGCGCGCTGCATCGACCGAGGTCGACGCACGCCGGGTCACTTCATTGACGTACGCGAGCGGACCACATGCCGTGGCGGTCATCACGAACAGCGCGAGGACGATCACCCGAGGACCCATGAACCGTGGCTTCACCTTATCACCGCGCCGCGCACACGGCGGCCGTCGCGTCCGAGCTCGATGGCGGTATAGACCGCCGAGCCGAACAGTGCCAGGAGGGACACCACGAACGCCCAGCCCAGCTGCACGGCGAACAGCGTGGTCACGCGCTTGGTCTGCCAGCCGAGGTAATCGGCCGCGGTGAACAGCCGCTGCGAGCCGGCGATGAACAGGACCAGCAGGGCCACGGCGGTCGCCCCGCCGGCGTAGAGAACCACATTCTGGAACCCGCGCCGGATCAGGATCACAGCGACATACCAGCCTCCGACGACCAGCCCGGCATGCCCGACCATCAGCGGCAGGACCGCGACCCCGGCGAGCTTGCTGGGGTCGAGCCAGTACATCCAGCTCCACGCCGGGTGCACCGCGTAGAAGTAGAGCGCGATCGGGGCGACCACCGCCGCGGCGTGCAGCATCACCAGCGGGAACGCCGGCGCTGCGAACGGGCCATCGGCGCGAACGCGGTCGCGAGCGACCAGCGCAAACCCGATCCCGAACAGCAGATTCAGCAGGGCAACGACCGGAATGGGGCAGCTCCTCCGCGCCACCGTAACACGACGATCGAAGGCGTTCGCGGTGCCGGCTACCGTCGTTCGAGTGGCGGCGTCCGTGACCCCGTGTCGGGGTCGGCCGTCTCGGGCTGACCGAGCAAGGAGCTCGCCGCCGTGAAGTCGACTGGGGGCATCTCGCGGTCCTCCGGGTCGATCCGCTCGGGCGGTGGCGTCGGCACGTCGATCTCGCCCGCCACGAACGAGCCCTCGATCTCGCCGCCGAGTGGCGGGGCCACCGCGATCACCAGACCCTCGATCGGCGTGCCGTCATCCCCGCCGGTGCTGACTTCTCCGGTGCTCGGGTCGTCGTCGACCTCGTCGTCCTCGTCTACCTCCGCGTCGAGCGACCGAACGGCGGTCGACATGTTGGTGACGACCCATTCGTCGGGCGGGGACGGGATCGGTGGCATGGCAGGCGGCGGCGGCGGCGGACCGACGAGCGCCGAGACCGTCCAGTTGGCGTCGCGCGGTCCTGGCTTCACGGGCGTGCGCTCCATCGTCTCGTCCGCCTCGCGCGGCGGCGGTGGCGGCACGGCGAAGGTCTCGGAGCTCGTGCTGCCCGTGCCGTCATCGTGGGACAGCGCATCCTCGATCGGGCTCAGCTTGTTGAGCGCCGTATCGATCGCTGGCGAAGCGGGAGCCTCCTCGAACACGGTCGCCTCGAAGTCATCGTCCGAGAGGATCTCGACCTTCGGCGATTCGTCGTCGTCCTCGCCGAGCTGATCGGCGAACCGCTCGGCGAGCACGTTGTACGCATTGCGCAGCGCGCGCCGTGCAGCGCTCGCCGTGAAATCCTCGCGGACCCGCTCGTACGCATTCTGCGCGAGGCTCGCGCGAAGGGCGGGCTCGGCGAGCAACCGGAGAACCTTGCGCGCGAGATCGGCCGGGTCGCCGGGCTCGAACAACAGCGCCTCGCGGTTGTTCTCGACGACCTGGACGACGGTCTCGCGGCGCGGCGCGACGATCGCGCACCGGCACGCCATGTACTCGAGCAACTTCGTCGGATAGACGACCGTGGGGTTCGGCGTCAGGTCGGCGGCCGCGGGGACCACGCATACCGTTGCAGTCGCGAGAAGCATGGGAATCTGGTCGTGATCGACGGGGCCGAGAACGTCGATCTTGTCCTCGAGCTTGAGCTCGCGGATGCCGTCGCGCAGTGCCTGGTCGAACTTCGGCGCCATCGAGCCGGCGAGCACGAGCCGCGAGTCGACCTCGCGAACGATCGTCGCCATCGCCTTGACGAGCACGCGCACACCGCGGCCCGGGTCGATCGAGCCGACATAGAGGATGCGCGGCGGCCCCGAGCGCGGCAGGTCGTCCCAGTCGAACCGATCGACGTCGACGCCGGGCGGCGACAGCATCACGCGCTCCGGCCGGCCCCGGCCCTGCAGCGCCTTGACGGCGGCGGGCGTGGGCGCGAGCACGAGATCCGCGGCGAGCAGGCACGCTTCCTCGTCGCGCCCGTACTGCGCGTCGAGCTCGGCATCGTGGGTGGTCTCGCCGAGCGGCGACCGCGTCAGGTCGTAGACCACCGCATAACCGAGCCGCGACCGCGCCTCGAGCACCGGGATCCCGCTCCAGCTGTCTCGGCAGTGCACGACGTCATAGTCGGCGCCGTCGAGCTGGCGCTTGAGCGCGCGCTGAAACGCCTGGATCTGCGAGCGGAGGTCCGCCTCCTGGCTCGGAACGCGCAGCACGCGCACCGAACCCTGCCGCTCGACGTACGCCTGTTCGCCCTCACGCACGACCAGCAGATCGACCGTGTGCATCGGGGTCAGCGAGCGGATCACGTGTCGCAGCTGGACGCCTGCCCGCCTCGGCCCCGGGACCGCGGCAAAGCCGGTCAGCAGCACGCGGGACATGGCTCAATCGTCGGGCAACTCGTGGAGAGGTGCAAGTGCGGATCGCCAGGGTTCCCGTCGGCAAAATGCCGACGACAAGCGCGGGTCGTCCGCTTGATCCGGATCGGCCGCTGCGCTAACTAGGGCCCGTGAATCGCCTCATCGAGTACCTGCGACAACACATCATGATCGACTTCCAGGGTGATCTGTCGGTGGGGAAGGTGCGAGAGCTTCTCGCGGGGGATGACAG
>JAYUYE010000647.1:0-9286 GCA_043752985.1 Myxococcales bacterium | reverse complement strand
TCCGGCAAGATCGTGCGCCTCGCTGCCGAGCGCGACGCTGCGATCGAGAAGGCTCGCGCCGAGGCGCAGCGTGCGGCCGAGGAAGCTCGCGCCGAGGCGCAGCGTGCGGCCGAGGAAGCTCGCGCCGAGGCAAGCGGTCAGGTCGTCGCGGCGTCGGTGGCGAACGACCGCATCGTCGAGGAGCTCCGCGGCGAGATCGCGCGGCTGCAAAGCGCCGCCGAGGCAACCGAGGCCGAACACACCGCCGAGTTCCAGACGGCCGCCGCGAATCAGGCTGCGGCGCTCGCCGAGCAGTCCGCGTTGCACAACGCAGGTCTCGCGAAGCGCGAGAAGGAGAACGTTGCCGCGCGGGAAGCCGATGCGGTCGCAAACGCGGCGTCGCTCAACGAGCTGCGCGTCGAGCTCGAGCGCCAGAGCGCTACGCATGGCGTCAAGCTCGATGTCGCGAAGCGCGAAGTCGATTTAATGATCGAGCAGCACGAGCTCACGAAGCAGCAGCTCGTCGAGCAGCAGCGCCGCGACGCCGATGCCCTCGCGGCACAGCATCGCGACGAGCTCGCGAAGGTCGCCGCCGACAAGGAGCGCGCGATCGAGGACATCCAGCGCGCGTCGGCGGAGCATCGGGCCGCCGTCGAGCGGGCAGCCGCCCAGCACCGCGACGAGCTCGTCGCGCAGAAGGATGCAGCCGACCGCGAGCTCGCGGAGTTCCGCAGCGCGCTGCAAGCGGCGAAAAAGTCGATCGAGGACGCGACAGCGCGGCACACCGCCGAGCGCGAGACCGCCGACCAGGCGCACGCCACCGCGGTCTCCGAGCTGACGGCGCACCACGAGCGCGCGCTCGCGGTCGTCAACGGCGAGGTCGTGCGCACCAAGGCGGTCGGCGATGCCGAGCACGGCCGCGCGACGGCCGCGAAGGACGCCGAGCACAAGGCTGCGCTCGCCGCGAAGGAAGCGGAGCTTCAGCGCCAGGTCGCCGAGATCTCGGCGGAGCGCGACGAGCTGCGCAAGGGGCTCTCGGGCTCGCGCGACGCGCACAAGCGGACCGAGAGCGAGCTCGCGACGGCGGTCCAGACGATCGCCGATCGCAACTCCGAGCTCCGCACGCACGCCCAGGCGGTCGCCGAGCGCGATCAGCGGATCGCCGAGCTTCGCAAGGAGATCGAGACTGTCGAGCAGGAGAATACGAGCTACCAGGAGCAAGTCCTGCGCGCGTATCAGAAGATCAAGACCGACGAGGCGATGGTCGCGCGCGCGAAGAAGGCGATGGCGATCGCGCTCACCGTCCTCGACGATCAGAGTCAGACCAAGGAGAGCTGATCGCTCGGCGCGTGCTAGCCGTGCGCGACGCGCGCGAGCTGCGTGTCCTTGCCCTGCTGCCACAGCGCGCGTTCGACCGCGAGGAGCAGCGGGCCGAACGTGGCGCGATCGAGCGATGACACGACGAATCCGCCACCGTGGCGCGCGAGGTACTCGGCATCCGTGGGCTCGAGGCGATCCGCCTTGTTCCACACGAGAATGCGCGGCTTCTCGGCGAGCCCGAGGTCCGAGAGGATGCCTTCGACGGCGCGGATGTGTTGATCGCGATCGGCGTCGGATGCGTCGACGACGTGGACGAGCAGGTCGGCGTCGGCCATCTCCTCGAGGGTGGCGGAGAACGCGCGGACCAGCTCGGCCGGGAGATCGCGGATGAAACCGACGGTGTCGGTGATCACGACCTCGCGCTCGTGCGGGAATCGCAGGCGCCGGCTGATCGGATCGAGCGTGGCGAACAGCTTGTCGGCGGCGAGTGCATCGCCCTCGGTCAGCGCATTCAACATCGTCGACTTGCCCGCGTTGGTGTAACCGCAGATCGCGATGATCGGGACCTCGCGGTGGGTGCGACGCTGGCGGCGGAGCCGGCGATCGTCCGCGAGGTTCTCGAGCTTCTTCTCGAGCAGGTGGATCCGCTCGCGTGCGCGGCGGCGATTGATCTCGAGCTTCGTCTCGCCGGGACCGCGACCGCCGAGCCCAGCCTTGCCGCCGGGACCTGCCGTGAGCCGCGACATCATCGTGTTCTTCTCGGCGAGGCGAGGCAGCGCGTACCGCAGCTGCGCCAGCTCGACCTGTAGCTTGCCGTCGCGGCTCGTGGCGTGCTGCGCAAAGATGTCGAGGATCAGCATCGTACGATCGAGAACCTTGAGCTCGGTCGCGTCGCTGATCGCGCGCGCCTGGCCAGGGCTGAGATCGGGATCGAAGATCACGCACTCGGCGCCGAGCTGCATGGCGCGCAGGAGGATCTCGTCGAGCTTGCCGCGCCCCACGAGAAATTTCGGATCGGCGTCGGGGCGGCGCTGGATGAACACGTCGACCGCTTTGACTCCCGCGGTGCGGCACAGCTCGCGAAGCTCGGCGACGCGCGCCTCGGAGTCCTTCGCGCGACCGATCTGGACGTGAACGAGCAGCGCTCGCTCCTTGCCGCGATCCGTCTCGGCGACGCGGCGGACGCGACCGAAGTCGGTCTCGAGCGTGGCGATCAGCTCCGCGAAGTCGAGCACCGAGCTCGTGGCTGGCTCGGCGGCGAGCTCGCGCCACGGACGGTCGGCGGGACCGTCGGCGATCAGGTGCCCGACGTAGAGGTTGCCGGGACGCCCCGCCGCATCGACGGCGATTGCAGCGACGGCGTCGAGGCGGAGCAGTGCGAGATCGGTGAGGTCATCGCGGGTCAGTGGTTCGTTGCGGAGGTGAGTATGGACGAGCCGGAGGCCACGGAATCGGCCCTTGCCGCCGCGCAGACGGCCGACGTCGGGCAGCAGGATCTTGGAGGCATCACCGACAACCACATGCTCGATCGTGCCGCGCCGATCGATCAGCACGCCGACTTGACGGTGGATCTCGGCGCTCTGGATCGCGAGCTGCGTCGCCAGCTCGGACGACACGATCTCGGTCGGCGCGACCCGCCGCCGGTACAGCCGCTCGAGCGCCTTGATCTCGCTCGCCTTGAGTCCAACGAGATTCCCCGTCACATCTTGCTGCATGCGTTCCGCCTTGAACTCTACCGAGTACAGACGCGAATGCCACTGCAACCCACCGGCAACACGTTCGCTTTAGTTCGTGAGCCCCGCAACGTAAGCAACAGTTGGCCACGATGTGGGACGGTTAGAGGGCCGAAACTACCGGTCGGAAACGGTCCATCGACGGATATAATCGTAGCGTGTCCCGCAAGTTCCGCGCGTTGGTGGCCCACCCTCAGGTCGAGGCGCTGGGCGAGCTCGCGGAGCTGCTCGGTGGACTCGGCCTGCAGGTCGAGACGTCGCGCTCGACCGTCGAGGCGATCAACAAGCTACGCGCACAGCCCGCCCACGTGATCGTGTCGTATCACCTCGCGGGCAACTTCGATGGCGTGGGCCTGCTCGAGAACAGCATCCTGCATTCGCCCGAGGCGCTGCGGATCGCGATCGTGTCGGCGCCCGACGAAGCGATCGAGCTCGACTATCGTCCGCATCACGCCGGCATCATCATCCGGCTCGTCGCCAAGGCCAGTGAGCGGAGCCGCCTGGTCGGGCTTGTCGGTGAGGGCGTCAAGTTGCTCACGCTCGTCGAGGATCAGCGCGAGCTGGTCCGCAAGCTGTCGCTCGACCAGAGCAAGCTGCAGCGCCGCGAGACGCTGCTCGACGTCGTGGTCAAGGAGCGTACGAAGGAGCTCGAGGAGAGCTACGAGAAGCTCAAGATCGCGAACCGGCAGGCGCTGTTCGGACTGGCCGAGGCAATCGAGGCGAAGGATCCATACACCAAGGGCCACTGCGGCCGCGTTGCCGCCTACTCGCTCGTGCTCGCGAAGGAAGCCGGGTATCCCGTCGAGGGGCTCGAGACGCTCGAGTTCGGCGCGTTCCTTCACGACATCGGCAAGATCGGAATCAAGGACGCCGTGCTTCTCAAGCCGGGTCCGCTCGACGACGCCGAGTGGGTCCACATGCGCGAGCACCCGGTGAAGGGTCACGACATCGCGTCGAAGATCGAGATGCTGCATCCGATCATGCCCGCGGTGCGCAATCACCACGAGCGCTGGGACGGCTCGGGCTACCCCGACAAGATGGTCGCGCTCGGCATCCCGCTTGTCGCGCGGATCGTCGCGATCGCGGATGCCTACGACGCCATGTCGACCGACCGCCCCTACAAGAAGGCGCTCTCGCTCGAAGAGTGTGAGGCGATCCTGCGCAAGACCGCCGGCAAGATGTACGACCCTGACCTGATCGAGGTCTTCGTCGGCCGCCACCTCGGCACGCTCTATCACGAGAAGTACGACGACCTGCCGTACGACGACGGCTACGTCGCCTCGTCGACCTGAGTCCGCATAGCGAGTACGGTGCCGGCATGCGCATCCTGTTGATCGCTTGCCTCGTCGCCTGCGGCTCGTCGAAGCCGGAGCCGGAGCAGCCCATCGTGGTGGTTCCGCCGGCACCCGCGACCGACACCGTGTCGCCCGGGATCGAGCTGCCCGAGGTCGCGAGCACGGGCCTCGATCGCGCCGATCGACCGAATCCTCAGATCGCCGCGTCGCCGACCACGCTGACCGTGAAGGGCAAGCAAGTGATCACGCTGACGGACGGCAAGGTCGGCGCGTCGGATCTTAGTGGCGGCGCGACGGGGATGATCATCCCGAAGCTGCGCGAGCACACGAGCGACTTCGGCACCGCGGGCGTGGTGCTCCAGCTCGATCGGCGCACGCCGTTCACCACGCTGATGCAGATCATGTCGACACTGCAAGCAGGTCGCCTGCTCTCGGTGGCGATCGTGGCGCGCGCGGGTGCGCAGACGATGACCGCGCCGGTCGCGTTGCCTGCGAGCCCGGCGGCTGCGTGGGTGCGGCACACCGTTCCGCCCGACGGCAAGCCGTCGTCGCATGTGCAGCCGGCGATCGCGCTCGGCAGCAGCGAGTTGAAGCTGTTCTCGATCTCGGGCACTGCCGGCACGCTGGCGAAGCCCGCACTCGTGATGAAGACGAACCCCGGCATCGATCTCGTCGAGCTCGGCCGCAAGCTCGCCGAGCTCCGCACGAAGCATCCCGATCCGGCGGACAGGACGATCGTCGTCGTCGTCGACGGAACGCTGCCGATCCAGGCGCTGCTCGAGGTGATCGCCGCCGTGCGCGCGACGCCCGAGGGCAAGCCGCTGTATCCCGACGTCGTTCTGTCGAGCAGCGCTCCGTAGCGCGACGGCTCTGCCGCAGCCAGCTCAGCGCCGCTTCTTCGGTGCCAGCAGATCGCGGCGCGTGACCTCGGCGCCTCGGAGCGAGTACGCGATGCCGCCCTTCGTGGTGTCCCACGGCACGAGGATCGCATCGGCGTCATCGGCCGGCATCTCGTTCCAGGTCTCGGCGGTCCAGCCGATGGCGGGCTTCGGCTCGACCCATAGCTCGGGACCCTTCTTGCCCTTCACGAGCTTCCAGCTCGCTTCGAGTACCTTACCGCCCTGCTCGTTGCGGATCTCGATCTGCGCGAGCGGCTGCAGCTGTCCACTCCACACGGTCCACAGCATCAACAGATCGCGACTGCCGCCAGTGCCGGCCTGGCGCACGATCGCCGAGACGACCTTGAGGTTCTTCGCGCCGAGCGGCAGGAGCTCGACCTTCTTGACGTCGGCTGGCTTTGCCGCCGGCAGCGAGACGTACGCGAACTGCTCGGTGAGCACGCCGATCACCGTTCCGCCGGCGACGATCCGCTCGTTGCCCCGGCGATCCGGGTCGAGGTTGTCGAGCTTGTCGAACTTGACGTCGGATCGCTTGAGGCGCACCGAGCGGAGGAAGTCGTCGAGAAGATCTTTGCGATCGCCGAGCTCGATCATCGCGTCGATCACGATCTCCGTGGTGTCGCCGCCAGCTGCCTTGTCCGAGTCGACGAACACGACCTTGAGTTCGAACGACGGCGTGCTCGCGGTGAAGCCAGCGAGCTGGGTCGCCGGGATTCGTGCCTCGACCGAGAAGCCCTTTGGCTGGAGTGAATCCGCGACCGCGACTCTGGGCGGCTTGAGCACCTTCGCCTTCGCGAGCGCGTTGCCGGGAAACACGTCGACAGCAACCTTCTTGCCGCCCGCGCCGATCGCGATCGTGACGTGGTCCTCGTGACCTTTGCCCTGGAGGCGCACCACGCGGTCATCGACGATGTCGAGCGAGACCGCGAGCGCGGTGCCATCCCAGCCGCAGCGCAGCGACATCGTCGCGTCGGGCGCGGAGCCCGCGCGGAACAGGACTTTCTTGCCCCAATCGTCGAGGAGGCCATCGATGCTCAGATCCGCGGTGGCCAGGTCGTCACACCGGATCGTCGTGGGCTCCGCGTGGGCAGGACTCGCGAGCACGAGCACGGCGATGAGCGCAATCGACCGCATCGGGGAACAAGGTAGCACCCTCCCCATGTTCCCAGGTTGACGACCCGAGGACCTGTGAACATGTTGCCGCCCACCACACCCATGCCGAAGGTTTCCCTGCGTCGTCTCCTCGCCCGGTTGGCCGCCATCGCGCTCTCGACGACCGCAGTCGGTGCGGCGAACGCGGACGACGGGATGCCGCCTTCCACCCAGGGCACCCAGGGCACCCAGGGCACCCAGGATGCTGATGTCGAGCTGACCGCCGACGTTCCGATCGACCCTGGCTTCATCGACCCCCCGGATGCGGCCGCGGCGCTCGGTCGCAGCCTGGCCCTCGCCGTCGCGCGGATGCGCCCGATCGAGGCGACGCACCTGATCACCACCTGGGCGATGTCGGAGGACCGGGTCCGCCGCCTCGCTGTCGCGCACTCGCTCGAATGGCAGTTCAAGCTGGTCGGTGACGCGGTGGTGATCGATCACCTCGCGCGCGATCCGGATCCCGCGGTGCGCCTCGAGATTGCCCGCGCTGCCTGGGTCCGCCGCGGCGTCGCCGACGTCTACGGCGCACTGGCGCTGCTGCTCGAAGACCCGGATCCCGACGTCCGCGCGGTCGCCCTTCGCGCTGGCTGAGCCCGCCGCGGTCGCCGGCCTGGTCGCGCCCCCACCCGACTCAATCCGTAGATGCCGGTTTCGACTCCTCGATCCTGTACGAGTCGGTTCCCTGGCGTGCTATAGGAACCCCCGTGCTGGAGACCCTCGCCAAGGGATTCAAAGCCGCTCGCCAGCGGCTGACCGGCGTCGCCGAGCTATCGGACGACGTCATCGAGGACGCCCTTCGGGACGTTCGCCTGTCGCTGCTGGAAGGCGACGTCGAGTTCAGCGTCGTCAAACGCTTCCTCGAGCGCGTGCGCGAAGCTGCGCGCGGCAAGGAAGTCGAGCTCAAGGCGAAGAGCAAAGAGTACGGCACCGTAAAGATCACGCCCGAGCAGGCGTTCATCGCCATCTGTCAGGACGAGCTGACCAAGATGATGGGCCCGGTCGATACCGAGTTCAAATGGGCGAAGAAGGGCCCGACCGGGATCATGGTCTGCGGCCTTCAGGGCTCCGGCAAGACCACGTCCGTCGGCAAGCTCGCGCGCTGGCTCGAGAAGACCCACGCGAAGAAGCCGATGCTGGTCGCGGCCGACATCTATCGCCCGGCTGCTGTCGAGCAGCTCAGGACGCTCGGCCGCCAGCTCGGCATGCCGGTGTTCTCGATCGAGGGGAAGGACCCCGTCACGATCTGCCGCGAGGGCACCGCGAAGGCGATCCAGGAGGGCTGCGATATCGTGATCTACGATACCGCCGGTCGCCTCGCGATCGACGAGCCCCTGATGCAGGAGCTCGAGGACATCGACAAGGCGGTCTCGCCGGCGAACATCTTCCTCGTCCTCGACGCGATGACCGGCCAAGACGCGGTCAACGTCGCCAAGACGTTCAACCAGCGGTTGAACCTCGACGGCGTGATCATGACCAAGCTCGACGGCGACGCCCGCGGTGGCGCGGCGCTGTCGGTCAAGGAGTTCACGGGCAAGCCGATCAAGTTCCTCGGCATGGGCGAGGGCCTCGACAAGCTCGAGGAGTTCCGCCCTGAGGGTCTCGCGTCGCGCATCCTCGGGATGGGCGACATCGTCGGGCTCGTCAAAGATTTCGAGCAGGTCGTTGATGCAGAGAAGGCGGAAGAAGACGCCCTTCGCATGCTCAAGGGCAAGTTCGACATGCAGGACTTCCTGGAGCAGATCAAGCTGATCCAGAAGATGGGTTCGCTGAAGGACCTGTTCGAGAAGCTGCCGTTCTTCGGCGGTGGCCTGCCCGAGGGCGTCAACCTCGACGATCGCGAGCTCACGAAGATCGAAGCGATGATCTCGTCGATGACCACCCAGGAGCGGCTCAACCCGCAGGTGTTCGTCGCGACGACGTGGGAAGAATTCATGGCGACCAGCGGTCGTCAGGCGAAGCGCCGCCGCGCCGACTTCGACGTCGGTCGTGTCAAGCGCGTGTCCAAGGGCTCGGGCCGCACCGAGGTCGAGGTCAAAGAGCTGCTGCAGAAGTTCGCGCAGATGCGCCAGATGATGGTGCAGCTCGGCGCGTCGACGGGCCTGATGGGCAAGATCCCAGGCATGAAGCAGTTTTCCCAGATGAAGAAGCTGGCGAACATGGACATCAACGCGCTGATGGCAGCGGGCGGCGGAATGCCGGAAGGCATGGCCGGACTGCCCGGGATGCCAGGAATGCCTGGTCTCCCCGGCGGCAACATGCCCGGTCTGCCCAAGGGCTATACGCCTCCGGGTTCCAAGGGCGTCGTCGGTCAGGTACGCGCGAGCGACAAGGCCAAATCTCGCGACAAGCGCAAAGCCGAGAAGGCCGCGCGCAAAAAGAATCGCCGCTAGCGGACCTCGCTAGCGGCGTTCGGCGAACAGTTGTCGCGCTAGTACGTCGGGCCCGGGAAGTCCTCGGTGCCCGCGCCCCACGTGAGGTTGGCGATCGGCGCACCGTACGCATCGCCGTTCGCAACGATCGACACGACGATGGGGCTGAATGTCAGCGATGCGCCATCGAGACCGCGAGGACGCTGGTACTCGTAGCGCGCAGTGCAGTACGAGTTGCCTCCATACACGTCATAGGTCTGGCAGTAGCGAGCCATGGTGAACCGGCCGATGAACTCACGTCCCTGCTGACGCTCGACGGCAATGGTGGCGCCATCCCACAGCTCGCTCACGCGATTCACCGACGTGACAACGCGGTAGCCATGACCAACCTCACCAGGAAGCGCGCAGAGCAAGACATCGCCGTCCACCGTGCACCCTGCGTACTTTGCGTTCGTCTGCTCGTCGAAGACCCACGTATTCCACTGCGCGGCGGTGGACGTGTTCGACTTGATGTCGGCCGCCGGCGAGAGGCCATCGCG
>JAYUYE010000646.1:0-3845 GCA_043752985.1 Myxococcales bacterium | reverse complement strand
TGTTGTCGAGCTTGAGGTCGCGGTGAACGATGTGCGCCGCGTGCGCCGCGATCATCGCGTCACAGACCTGCAGCAGGATCGCGATCACCTGATCTGGGAGGATCTTGCCCGCGTCCGCGGCGTAGCTGAGGGGCTGGCCTTCGAGCCGCTCCATCACCACGTAGGGGCGACCGTCCTCGAGCTTGCCGGTCTCGAAGATGTCCACGATGTTGGGGTGGCCGACCGCATTGACGACCTTCGCCTCGAGCATCACCCGGTCGATGTTGAACGCGGGAGTGAGCAGGCGACGGTGGACGATCTTGAGGGCGGCGCGCTTGCCAATGTCCTCGTGGACCACCGCGTACACGGCGCCCATGCCGCCCCGGCCGATCTCGCGGCCGATGACCCAGGGACCGCACTTGGAGCCCGCCGGGAGCACATCTGGCGAGTCCGTCGGCGTAGGGGCAGCCTCGCCCACCGCTCCCGATCCCGCTGTGCTGACCTGGGTCTCCATGACGTGCAATCGTTCTGTGCACCCGTTGTGCCGGGGGTATCCCCCCTGAACCCGGGTGGCGACGGGTACTTGTGCACGCTGGCGTGGGCGGGCTCGCGCTGTGTGGCGAACCAGCACGGTGGCTTGACGATGAGACGTCAGCCAGCCGACGATCGCCGCGTGGGGATCGTCTCGCGTGATGAGCTGGAGCAGTCGCTCGCGGAGCTCTGCACACAGGTGGGTGATCCACATGCAGGCATCCTCGGACCGCACTCACTCGCGTGGCGACTCGGCGGAGATCTCGCCGTCTTCATCGGCGGTGGACGCGCTGCGCTGCTGCAGCTCGCGCATCCCATGGTGGCGCACGCGATCGGTCATCATTCACGCACACGGACGGATATCGTCGGCAGATTTCAGCGGACGTTTCGCCACGTGTTCGCGATGGTGTTCGGCGAGCTCGACGACGCATTGACCGCCGCGCGTCGCGTCCATGCGATCCATACGCGTGTGCACGGTGAGATCTCCGAGCCGCTCGGCGGCTGGGCCGCGGGCACCCGCTATCACGCGAACGATGCCGACGCGCTGCGCTGGGTGCACGCCACGCTCGCCGACACCACGATCGTCGTGCGCGAGCAGCTCGACGGAACGCTTCCGATCGAGGTCAAGGATCGCTACATCGTCGAGATGAACCGGTTCGCTGCGCTGTTCGGGATCCCGCGCGCGCTGTTGCCGAGCTCGTGGTCGGATCACGCGACGTACATGAGCGACATGATCGGAAGCGATCGCCTCGCCGTCTCGGCGTCGGCGCGTGAGATGGGGCAGTTCCTGTTCGGGCGCGGTGCCCAGACTCAACCACCGCTCGGGCGGATCGCCGAGGCGATCTCTGCGTCCTTGTTACCGCCGCAGCTCGCGTCCGCATTCGGCCTGCGAGCCGCGCCGATCCGGGTGCGCGGAGGTCTCGGTGCCTTCGCTGCGATCTACGGGCGGCTACCGCGCGGGGTCGTCGCGTTGCCGGCGTACGCCGATGCGCGCAATCGCATCGCGGGGCGGCGGCCGTCGAAGTGGTCGGCGTGGACCGAGCGCCAGCTGTTCGCGCTCGCCGCGCGCGTGGCCGGCTAGCGCGCGGCGCCAAGAGTCAGCGGTACGAGCCGGGATCGAGACCGAAGCGTTTGATCCAGCGCTGGATCTGCTTGCGGTCCTTGTCGCGCGCGCGCGCGACCGCCGACACGTTGCCCTGGTGCTCGCGCAGTGCGGCGACCACCTGATCGCGGACCTTTTGATCGAGCTCGCTGAGGACGACCGGGCGCGGCGCGCCGGGCGGCCGGCCGGTCCGCACCGAGTCGGGCAGGTGCTCGGCGCGCACGAGCCCGCCCCCGGCGAGGACCTGTGCCGTCGCGAGCGCTTGCTCGAGCTCGCGGACATTGAGCGGCCACGGATAGCGCAGGAGCAGACGCGCCGCGTCGATGTCGAAGCCGGGATGATCGGCCGGGAACAACCGCTCGTGCAGCGCGCCGACCAGGAGACCGAGATCCGTGCGGCGCTCGTTGAGCGTCGGCACCGTGACGCGGAACCCGGCGAGCCGCGCGAGCAGATCGTGACGGAAGCTGCCCTCGGCGACCATGTCGTCGAGATCTCGATGGGTCGCCGCGACGACGCGCAGATCGATCTCGACCGCGCGCGTCCCGCCGACCGGCATGACCTCGCGCTCCTGCAGCACGCGGAGCAACGCCGCCTGCGAGCTCGCCGGCAGATCGCCAATCTCGTCGAGGAACAACGTTCCGCCGTTCGCCGCGCGAACGAGCCCCTCGGAGTCGGTCTGCGCCCCCGAGAACGCGCCCTTCTTGTATCCGAACAGCTCACTCTCCACGAGGTTGTCGGGGAGCGCGCCGCAGTTGACCGGAACGAACGCACCCTTGCGGCCCGACTGGCCGTGGATCGCGCGCGCGATCACCTCCTTGCCACTGCCGCTCTCGCCCTCGATGAGCATCGGGATCTCGGAGGACGCGATCTGCCGCAGCCGGGTCAGCTCGGTCTGCCAGCCCGGCATCAGCGTGATCGTGCCGGGCGCGCCTTCGTGCGGGCCAAGCTCGAGGAGGGGAGGCGCATCCCCTTCGATCGGCAGGCGCTCGAAGAACAAGAACAGCGTGTGGCCGAGCTCGATCAGCGAGCCATCGGTCAGCACCGCCCGCTTGGTCGTGTGGGCATCGACAATCGAGCCGTTCTTGGACTCGGTGTCGGTCAAGACCCAGCGGCCGAAGCTCGGCTCGAGCCGCGCGTGGCGCGAGGACATCCACTTGTCCGGGACCCGCACCGTGAGCTCGGTACCCGCGAGCTCCGCGCGGCGCTCCGCTCCACGCCCGAACGCCACACCGGTCAGCTCGTTGAGCCGGTACCGAACCGAGCCCGCGCGCGGTCGCCCGCACTCGAGCACGAGAACCAGAACCGGCTCTGGTTTCGGCCCGACTCGTCCGCTGTTGCCATCCTCGTGGAAGCTGAGGGTGGTCCCGTGCGCGTCGCCCACGTCCGCATCTTACAACAGCGCCTCTCGAACCTCGAATGTCAGACGGCCCGGTTAGCGTCGACACGTGGGCGATCTTCTCGATCTGAACGGCCGCATCTTCCGGCGGGCGCGCTGTGGCCTCCGCCGCGGCACGAGTGCGACCGCGTGGTACGAGCTCGGGCTCTCGCTCGAAACCACCGAACCCGTGCGCGCCATCGCGGCGTACGGGCGCGCGCTCGCCGGCCGTCCCGACCTCGCGGACGCGCACAACAACCTTGGCCGGCTCCATCACGAAGCGGCCCGGCCCGCGCGCGCCACCGCGGAGTCGACCGGCCCGCGCGCTGTCGATCGGGACATCGCGCCGGTCGCGCTGCCTGCACACTCCGCCGCCACGCCACCAGCGGCGGCGCGCGCCGAGAGCTGCTACCGCCTCGCGATCTGTGCGCAGCCGAACATCGCGCTCTACTGGTTCAACCTCGGCGTCTCCGTCGAGGATCAGGGCCGTTCAAGCGAGGCGATCGCGGCGTACGAGCACGCGATCGAGCTCGAACCCAAACTCGCGGATGCGCACTTCAACCTCGCGCGCCTGCTCGAGCAAATCGGCCGCCGGAGCAACGATGAGCTCGTGCTCCGCCGCGCGGTCCGTCATCTCGTGTGCTACCGCGATCTCTCTCGCGCGGGCTGATCACTGACGCGACGGCCGTCGCTGTCGCGCCACGCGCGGAACGGCTCCCGTGCGGGTTGCCGGAGCAGGCCCAGATCGCCGTCACGCGGGTCGCATTTGTCGGGGTCGCCCGCGTCGCGTGCGACACCATGCGACGAGCCTGCGCCGTCGCACCGTCCGGTTCAGGCGACCGAGAGCGCCTCGCGTGG